>JANMYC010001205.1:0-4092 GCA_031381715.1 Saprospiraceae bacterium | reverse complement strand
GTTGTGGCATTGCTATCAATGCCCCTGCGGCGATGATTCCGATTAGAACCATTCAAAATATTGCCCAAAACCCTAATTTCGGCGGTGAAATAATGATTATAGGTTTAGGGTGTGAAAAGTTAAGACCTGAACGCCTTTTGCCTAATGGTCAAAATACTGAGGGGTCTATTCTTTACCTTCAAGACGAGGCTTTTTTAGGTTTTCAAGAAATGGTCGATGGCATCATGGCTTTGGCTGAAAAGCATTTGAAAAAATTAAATGCTCGACAACGGGAGACTTGCCCTGCTTCTGATTTGGTCGTGGGTATGCAATGCGGTGGCAGCGATGCTTTTTCAGGCATAACGGGCAATCCTGCATCAGGTTTTGCTTCAGATTTGATTGTAAGAGCAGGTGGAACGGTGTTTTTTTCAGAAGTGACGGAGGTGCGCGATGCCGTACATTTATTAATCCCTCGTGCGACCACCCCCTCAGTAGCGCAAGCACTTTTGGACGAAATGCGCTGGTACGACGATTATCTTTTACAAGGCAGCGTGGATAGAAGTGCCAACACAACACCCGGCAACAAACGTGGCGGCTTGAGCAATATCGTTGAAAAAGCCTTGGGTTCGATTGCCAAATCGGGTTCAAGTCCGATTGTAGATGTCATTGCCCCAGGCGATAAAATAAGAAAGAAAGGCTTGAATTTCGTTGCCACGCCCGCGAGCGATTTCGTTTGTGGTACACTGCAATTGGCAGCAGGTATGAATATGCACGTATTTATTACAGGTCGTGGAACGCCTTATGGCTTGCCGATGGTGCCTGTTATTAAAGTGAGTTCCAATTCAAAATTGAGTGATAGATGGTTCGATTTGATTGATTTTGATGCGGGACCTATTGCATTTGGTGTTAAAACCATTGAAGAAATGGGTTGGGAATTGTTTCACTTGATTTTAGAAGTGGCGAGTGGAAATAAAAAAGTAGCGACAGATGCTTTGGGTTTGTACAATGATTTGGTGTTGTTTAATCCGGGACCTTTGACTTAAAATAGGTACTACGCTACCACAAGTTTATTATGAGCAGTCTGCATAGCTTTCCACTCTGATAAGATGACTTGTGCCATGTCCAACAAAATATCTGGCGGAATAGAAGGACTATATGTTTTCATTATTTCAATCAATACATCTTTAGCAGATGCATCCTGATGTATTTGGCAATATTCCCGCACATCTAATTGAGTAGTGACTTTGAGGGCTTGAAGGTACTTGGGTTTGTAAAAAGATTTTTTAGCCATATCAGCTACTTTAGCACTTTCTTCTTTTGTCATATGGCGATATGAGATACCTTCGTGTTTGGTATCAGCAATTGATGTTGTATTAAAACTATCCTTTTTCATAGATTGTCATTTATTAACCAAATATACTAACTTTTTCGGGTGATGAGAAAATAATCGTATATTTTTTCAGACGAGTAATCCTCAACTTTAGGTTTTATAGTGTTCAAATCAATAGCTTTAACAGCAAATATAGGCTCAATTTCAGCCCATTTTTGTTGAAATGTACGATTATACAATAATTTTCTTCGTCGGTCAACAGGCATAATCAGTATTTCATGTTTCGGGTAAATATCAAAAAAAGCATGAACAGCATTAGCAACAGTTTGTAATACTTTCCGCATATCATTGTTATTGGAAACAACACTATCAACCCAATCTTCATTTTGTATATCGCCGAATCCCAAATTCCACCGACTGTTTTGCATTGGGGTAAATTCAATCATTTTTTCAATTGAACCCTTTTTCCCCTCACTTATAAATGTAAATTGTAAGACATTATCATTTTGAGTGATATTCAACTCATAGCCATCTAATTTTTTCATAGTCGGTTTGCCTTTGTTTTCTAATGAACAAATGTAGATTGTTTTGTTGGAATTTCACTCCATAAATCTGATACCTATTTTTTTAACTTTATCACTATATTTGACCTTCATATAAATTTATTTTTTATGTCAAACATTTAGCAAAATGAAAAAAGTAGGATTTATCGGCTTAGGCATCATGGGCAAACCGATGGCATTACATTTAATAAAAGCGGGCTATTCTTTAGCCGTTTTAAAAACAAATAAAGCAGCAAATGTGCTTGTGGAAGCAGGGGCAACGGCTTTTGATAGCATAAAAGCAGTGGCTGAAAACAGCGATATTATTATCACTATGTTGCCCGATTCGCCCGATGTGGAGAAGGTTGTTTTGGGTGAAAATGGTGTTTTATCGGGTATTAAAAAAGGTGCATTGTTTATTGATATGTCATCAATCGCCCCTTCAACGGCACGGAATATTTTCGCAGAAATGCAGAAAAAAGGGGTAGAATCCTTAGATGCGCCTGTCTCGGGCGGGCAAGTAGGTGCGGAAGCGGCGACCCTTTCGATTATGGTCGGTGGTACTGAAAAGGCTTTTAATGAAGCCTTGCCATTGTTCCAAGCAATGGGTAAAAACATTGTGCATATTGGCGAAGCTGGGGCGGGACAAACAACTAAAATCTGTAATCAAATGATAGTAGGCATGGCAATTCAAGCAGTTGGAGAAGCTTTCACATTAGCGAGTAAAGCAGGGGTCAATCTTGAAAAAATGCGGGAAGTATTACTCGGAGGTTTTGCTCAAAGTCGCATACTTGACTTACATGGACAGCGGATTATAGACCGCAATTTCAAACCCGGGTTTAAAATAAAATTGCATAATAAAGATATGAAATTGGCTTTACAAGCGGGAAAAGAGTATGATGTTGCATTAAAAGGTACTGCCCAAGTCGCTGAAACCATGAAAGCTGCTATCGAAGACGGCAATGGCGAATTAGACCACAGTGGTATTGTTTTACAAATTGAAAAATGATGAAATACGTTTTAATTATTCATGAAGTAGAAGCTTACGCCGCTTGGAAAATAATATTTGACAAGGCATCTGTCATAAGAAAAGAGGCGGGTGAAATATCGTATCAAATACTCAGATACGATAATGATGCTAATAAAATAGTCCATTTTTCTATTTGGACATCGCATGAGAATGCGAAGCGATTTTTTGAATCGCCTCGACTCATCAAAATTAGAGAAGCAGCAGGAGTAAGGGCACCAGATTTTATATATTTAGAACAACTTGAATCTGGTATTTTATAGAATACCCCTCAGTACAGATGCGTAAAATATCTTCAAAACGCTAACTAAATTGCCTAACAAATCTCAATTAGTTCAAAATGGATTGATTTTGCATATCTTTTGCGTTATTATGAATATAGGAATCAAATCTTTATTCTCACCTTTGTATAAAATTCAAACTTTTATTTCATTTTAAAAAGGTTTAAGCAAATTATACAATGGCACGCAATCCACATTACTTTTCGCAATTAGCGCATATTGAAGTTTTAACTACTGACTTGGATAAATCCGTTGAGTTTTTCCGCGATGTAGTCGGTATGGACGAAACAGGACGCGAAAACGGTTCGGTTTATCTTCGTGCTTGGGGTGATTATTTTCACCATACCCTTAAATTAACTCAGAGTGAAAAGTCTGGCTTGGGGCATTTAGGCTGGCGGGCTGATAGCTCCGAAGCGTTGGAAGACGTTGTTCAATATCTGGAAAGTATTGGCGCGGGTGTTGGTTGGCACGATGGCGACTTGGGACATGGAAAAGCTTACCGTTTTAAATCCCCCGATGGACATATCCATGAGGTGTTTTGGGAAGTAGAGTGGTTGCGTGAAACGGGCGAAAAAGCGAGTATTTATGCTGACCGTTATGCCAGTAACCGAAAATTAGGGGCTAATCCACGCCGTTTTGATCACGTGACTTATATGGTTTCAAAAGGAAAATATGCTGATGAAAAAGCCTTTTGGCAGGGCATGGGTTTGAAAAATCCCGATGAAATCCGTATTGAAGACCATATACCGCCTATTGGTGGTCTTTGGACAATTGGTAACCTTTCCCACGATATAGCCGTTTTCACTGACCCCAATATTACTGAAAATAAAGGTGTTCTCAATCATATTTGCTACAATGTGGATAGTCGCGAAGAAGTACTTATTGCCCTCGATTATTTTATTGAAAAAGGCTACAAAAGCGTCATGGGCGCAC
>JANMYC010001188.1:0-6489 GCA_031381715.1 Saprospiraceae bacterium | reverse complement strand
AGCTTTTTTAGCAAAATCAATAGCTTTTTGATTATCGCCCGTGATGGTGTAAATGCGGGTCAGTTGAAAAGCACAAGCATCACATTTGGGATTTTTTTCGAAAACTTCTTGAAAAAGCTTTGCTGCTCCCTCCATTTTACCAATTTGTTGCTGACCAATAGCCGCCAGATATTTATCTTGAAGCTGGATTTCTTCTTCGCTCATGCGGGCATATTTACCTTGGTTGGTATTGCTCGTTTGGGCTGCCATACTGAGGGGTAAGCTCAGCATTAAACTATTGATAATCAATTTTTTAGCTATATCTCTCATTGCCTTTTTTTGAAATAATGTGGTGTATTTCAGTGTTATTTTAAGTTTTTTATTAAAACCACTATTTTAAGATTTTAGTGCGGGCTTACTTTTTAATTTACGTAATAAAGACGGTTTTTATTAAAATTAGTAACCCCTCAGTATAGCTTAAAAAGCAGTTAATACTGAGGGGTTAGCGTTATAGACTTTATTATTATCTAACAGATGCTTCCTTTCAATGTTTTAATAAAAATTTTAAGAAGCATATTTGGAATAATCGCTGATACTCAGTTCTGATTTATGACCTTTATATTCAACGTAATTACCCACCATACTGTTGCTCATAGTAGCATCTTTGATGACAGTATCTTCACCAATCACGCTATTGATTATGATGCTTTCTTTGATAACTGAATTATTACCCACCGACACATAAGGGCCTATAACAGAGTCTTTTACAATCGCTTTTTCACCTATAAAACAAGGCGGAATAATGACAGCATTGATTAATTGAGCTGACTCGGCAACCAAAACTTCCGTTTTTTTGATGTCTAACATGCGTTTATTGGCATGAACTACGGCTTCTTTATTGCCACAATCAATCCATTCGTCAATTTGAGCCGTGCGGAAGCGTGTTCCGTTGGTTTTCATATTTTCGAGAACGCTTGTTAATTGGTATTCGCCACGCAATTTTATATCATTTTCAATCAGATAATTGATTTCCTGTCTAAGTTTATCGCCATCTTTAAAATAGTAGATACCGACTATGGCGAGGTTGGAAATAAAGCTTTTCGGCTTTTCCACGAACTCTGTAATGACATTTTCCATGTCAATTTTCACGACACCAAATGAAGAAGGGTCATCCACTTTTTGAGTCCAAATAATACCATCTTCATTGGCATTGAAATGAAAATTAGCTCTGAAAAGTGTATCGGCAAAAGCGACTATAATATTGCCCGAAAGGCTTGCTGCCGCGCAACCGATAGCATGGGCAATGCCAAGAGGCACATCCTGCTTGTATATTGTACCTTTTGCGCCAATTTTTTCGGCGATGGCTATCAAATTTCTCTCGACATCTTCGCCAAATTCACCTGTTATAAAAGCGACCTCATCAATTTCTCCATTATAAGAAGTGGCCAAATCCTCTACAAGTCGTTGAACAATTGGTTTTCCAGCGACCGAAATCAATGGTTTTGGGACGGTTAACGTATGGGGGCGTAAGCGTGAGCCTTTGCCAGCCATGGGGATAATAATTTTCATAAAATTTGGGCTTGATATTTATTGTTTATGTGTAAAAAATTGATTTTCAGTTTTTTGGTGAAAATCAACAATAGAAAATGTGCTTAACTTACCTAAACAAATATAATTCCAAAATATTCAAAAAGCAAGTATTAAGTGATTAGGCTAATACAACCGAAAAAAAATCGATTGTTTTTATTTTGTACCCGTACTACCAAATCCACCTGCTCCTCTCAAAGTATCCGTTAAGACTTGTACTTCGTGCAAAGTTATTCTTTCATGTTTGGCTATTACCATTTGGGCAATGCGTTCGGCTGGTTCTATCACTTGGGTTTCGTTGGATAAATTTACCAATATCACTTTGAGCTCGCCGCGATAATCTGAGTCGATTGTGCCGGGTGAATTGAGACAAGTTAAGCCTCTTTTAGCCGCTAATCCGCTGCGTGGGCGCACTTGTGCTTCGTAACCCAGAGGCAATTCGATGAATAATCCCGTCGGAATCATGGCGCGCTCTAAGGGTTTTAGAGTAATGTTTTCTGAAATATCGGCTCTCAAATCCATGCCTGCCGAGCCTTCGGTTTCATAAGCAGGGAGTGCATTTTGGGATTTATTGACTATTTTAACAATCATAAAAAATCGATTTTACCTATTTTGAATAGTTTTTAAAACTCAGCAGGCAAAATTAAACTTTTATGGCATATCTGTATAATGAATTAGGTGTTACCTTTTCATTAATTTTATATCATTTAAAAAGCATAATTATCGTAAAAAGGAAGATTTTGAGTGGTTATACTGAGGGCAGGATTGATTGGTACTAATTTTATAGGTGCAGAGCACCGCAATAGTTGTAGAAAAATGATGAAAAATATAATTTTAAGGTGCAGCGCACCGACATATTTTTACTATTTCGGTGCGCTGCACCTTAAAATTCATGCCTTTGGATGCCTACAAATACTGCGGTGCTCTGCACCTTTTAGAACCAATCAATCCTGTACTGAGGGGGAGTGTAAGCGCATCTTTGACTACTTTAATACTCTTTTCGGGTTTTCAGTTAAAAAGCTTGCCCATGAGTTGGCTTTTTTACGTTTTCCTAAGGCATTTTTAGTCAGATAGTAGTGACAAACGGCGAGAGCCAAGGCATCTGAAGCGTCATAATAACTGGGCTCGATGGGGCGACCTAAGATGTGCCCAAGCATAGCGGCTACTTGCTCTTTGGAAGCATTACCATTCCCGGCAACGGATTTTTTGACTTCTTTAGGTAGGTATTCTTCGATGGGGATATTATTGTTGATAGCTGCCGCAATTGCTACACCTTGCGCTCTGCCGAGTTTGAGCATAGATTGCACATTTTTAGCAAAAAAAGGCTGCTCTATCGCCATTTGGTCGGGTTGAAAATGGCGGATAGCCCAATCTATTTTTTCAAAAATGCGCTTGAGTTTTTCTTGTTGTTCATCCAAGTGAGAGAGCGCGAGGGTGCTCATGGCGATGAGGTTCAAAGTTTTTCCATCAACTTCAAGGATGGCATAGCCCAAAAAATTGGTGCCTGGGTCAATGCCTAATATGCGATATTTCTTATTTTCAGTCATTTATAGCTGTAACCAAATCCTTAAAATTTGATTAAAAAAAAGTTAAAGTTTTGTGCTTTTTAAGCCGATAAAACGTCAAAATTATGGATATTTAGAATCCATATTGAATGTATTACAAAGTAAAGCCTTTTTATTTTAAAACAAAAATTTTTAAATTTTTTTATGGTTAAAATAGCGCATTAGATTTTTTGAAACCCAATTATTATTCGACCTTTGTATTTCAAAAAATGATTTATTGAAAACTTACTACAGAGTTCTTCTTTTTTTTAGGCGACAACCTACTTATATCAGCTGGCTCATCAAAAGCACTGTTTTTATCCTATTTGCTCTTCTGCTATGGTATGAAGTGTTTAAAAGGGAGAATTTTGATGAAATAAAAGCACTTTTTCTCTTAGAACTGAGGGGGAGGCACTCGGCATGGCTTGTTTTAACCCTTATTTTACTCCCTTTAAATTGGGCAGCGGAAACCCTAAAGTGGCTCCCACTCATCCGGCACAGTGAGGATATTTCATTCTGGAAAGCCTTCAAAGCTGTTTTGGCAGGGGTGACATCTTCCTTATTTATGCCCAATCGTGTAGGGGATTTTGGCGGACGGTTATTATTTTTAAAGCCTAAAAATGCCATGAAAGGCGTTTTTTCGACTTTTGTGGGCAGTTGGGCGCAACAAATTGTGTTGATTTCGTTTGGATTTTTAGGTTTCGCATACTTTTTGATAGTACTGTGGCAGATAGACAAGTACGTTTTGCAGGGAATTATTTTCATGGGTTCAGTGTTGATAGTTATATTGCTCATGATTTTTTTAAATCTGGAATTCGTTATCCCGATTTTTAAAAAAATACGATTTTTATATCGTTTCCCAAGTTTAATAAAGAATATCAACGTCATTCGGCAATATTCACGGAGGGAATTAGCAAAGACGCTTTTATGGGCGTTCATTCGTTATGTAATATATGGTGTGCAGTATTATTTTATGCTCCGATTTTTCGGCATTGACGTGCCTTTACTGAGGGGTATGTCGAGTATAGCAACCATCTATTTATTGCAAACGAGTATCCCGTTGCCGCCTGTTATGGGCTTGTTGGCGAGAGGTGAAATTGCCTTACAAATTTGGGGCATGTTTAATGCTAATAAGATAAGTATCCTCGCGGCGACCTTTACATTATGGATAATAAACCTGATTGTGCCGGCGTTAATTGGATTAGTTTTTATACTAAAAGTAAATATGTTGAAATCATTTGGCTATGAAAAATCTTCTTAAAAAAAGCTTTTTGTTTACTCCTGTTTTAGTTGTGATGATGTCTTTTACGGGCAAGAATCAACAACCCTCTGTCACTACCCCTCAGTATGAAACACCTTCTTCTATTAGTATGCCCGTAGATAATTCTGCTTTTCAATCGGGTGAGGAATTGGTCTATAAAATATATTATAATCTCAATTTTATATGGGTTCCCGCGGGGGAAGTTACTTTTAAAATTGATGATACAGGTGGTCAGTACCATTTAGCGGCTACGGGTAGGACTTACGATAGTTATGAATGGTTTTTTAAGGTAAGAGATAGTTACGATACATACGTGGATAAAGCGACAATGCTACCGAGTGTGTCCATAAGAGAAGTCAATGAAGGTAAATATCGCTTGTATGATAAGGTAAAATACGACCAAGTAGGCAAAAAAGCTACTTTTGAAAGAGGCAATAATAAATACGCGATTGATAAAAAGGGTGAGGTAAGTTTGAGCGAGAGCATGCACGATGTCCTTTCTATTGTCTATTACAGCCGTACTTTGAATTACGATAATGCTCAAATGGGGCAGGAATATCCCATCAAATTGATGCTTGATGAAGAGATTTACCCATTAAAATATAAGTTTTTAGGAAAAGAAAATAAGAAAATAAGGGATCAAGGCACTTGGTCAACCATAAAATTTACGCCGCGAGTGGTGAGTGGCAATGTTTTTAAAGAAGGCACTGAAATGAAAATATGGGCAAGCGATGATGCCAACAAAATTCCTTTAATGATTGAATCCCCAGTCTCAGTAGGTTCAGTTAAAATCGTATTGAAAAGCTGGAAAGGCTTGAAATACGATGTAACGGCTAAGAAAGATTAATTTTTTGAGGATTTGAGGATGCGAAACTAGCCCTCAAATCCTCAAATTCTCAGTTCTAAAAATTCAACGAATAATTCAATCCCTTGAAAGTTGGGTTTACTTGACTGTTGTAAATAGAACCGAATCGATAGCTGAATCCCACGCCCATAAAATAAGAGAAATTAGAAGCAATAAGCCGGCGACGGGTCAAAACGTCATCCCGCGAAGCACCTGATTTGGGCAGTGAAATTTGGTCTCTGATAAATTCAAAATTACCACCTACCCCAAATTGAAATCCTTTAAAAACGCGCCAACTAATACCTCCACCGATAAAAAGGTTGTTTTTATCAAAATCATCTAAGTAATTGGTCCATCCTGCGCCAATATTAACGCTACCCCACGGTTTTGTGAATGAACCATTGACGCCCAAACGGTGCTTGATCAGAACCTCCTTCGTTTTAAAATAGAGCGTGGTATCACCATATTGTGAATATTCGGGGCCTATTGAATATTGAATGGTTATGCGCTCATTATTAAAGCGTTTATAGGGTAAAACACTGTATTCCAAGCGAGGTGCGAAGAAAAAACGAGCGTCAATATTACTGAAAACACTTCTTATAAAATTACCATTGCAGCCATAAGCCCAATGCTCATTGACCTTTACGGCGTACCGCAAATCCATGCCCTGTTCATCGGTCTTGATATTCACTTTTTCATCGGGTGAAACAGTGATTTTTTGGCGGTTGATATTATTGGTAAAATCAAGACCAAAGCGGCTTTTTTCAGTCTCCCGATTAGCCGAAACATTCATATTGATGTTTTGCGAAGAGTAGTTTTGGTCGCCATTAAAAAAGCCAGAAGTACCGAACGAAAATTGCCAATAATTCCAAGGATCTTTTTTAGGTGAGGAAGCTTGGTTGTCCACATCTTTTTTATTCTCTTTAAAATTAATTTCTACATTATCTGCGGCAGGTGACTGCATGACGTATCGAATAAGACCCAATTTAAGGTTTTTAAGCAATTTTTGACGTCTTTCATCATCTGTAGTGGTGGGGTCATTGAAATACCGAATGGTGTCTTGCATATTACTGAAATTATTGAGGCCCCTCAGTATCAGCTCGTTTTGTTCGCCGCCACCGCCCGCAAATTGGGTGTTGAGGATAATGTGCACATCACTCAGAAATCGGTCGCGGACATAATCCACCATTTTTAATTCAGTTCGAAGAAATTCCTCATCGCATAGCCACGGGCGCGTACAATCCAAAAAAACTTTGACTTTAGCGGATGTTTTA
>JANMYC010001162.1:0-7855 GCA_031381715.1 Saprospiraceae bacterium | reverse complement strand
ATCAGCTGCTTATTATTCCCCGATTGCAAAGGAATGTGAAAATGTGGTGCAAATCGTTGACTTTCAGCCACAAAATCAATAATTTCATCCGTCAAAAGATTCGGTTCAATGCTCGAAATACGGAAACGATTGATGCCTGCCACTTTATCTAATTCTTTTATTAAATCAGCAAAAAGGGCTTCTTTTCGTGGTTTTTCACCTTCAATTACTTCTGTCCCGTTGCCAAAATCTCCGATATTCACACCCGTCAAGACAATTTCTTTAACCCCCATTTCAGCAATTTTATGGGCATTGGCAACGACACTTTCGACAGTATCTGAGCGGCTTTTACCACGTGCTAAAGGAATAGTACAAAAAGCACATTTATAATCACAACCATCTTGCACTTTCAAAAATGAACGAGTGCGGTCACCGAATGAAAAGGCATTGTGAAAAGTATTCACTTCTCGAATTTCACCCGCCGAAACCATGCCTTTGCCTTGTGATTTTGTCAAAGAATCAATATAATCCGTGATTTTAAATTTTTCACCAGCACCCAAGACCAAATCCACACCCGGAATTTCAGCAATTTCTTGTGGCTTCAATTGAGCGTAACAACCCACCACAACAACAAAAGCATCCGGATTTTGACGCAAAGCCTTCCGCACCGTTTGGCGGCACTTTTGGTCAGCAAAATCGGTTACTGAACATGTATTGATGACGTACACATCCGCTTGTTCATCAAATTCATTGATAAAAAAGCCTTTATTCTCAAAAAGTCGCTGGATAGACGACGTTTCAGAATAATTGAGTTTACAACCGAGTGTATGAAAGGCGACTGATTTGGGCGTTGCCATTTTTTAATTGAAAATTGAAAATGAAAAATTGAAAATTAGGGCGCAAAGTTACAATATTTATTTTAGAGAAAAATTAAAAGTGATTTCAATACATTTTCACTTTTAGTTTTTCACTTTCTCAACTTAGTTTCTGCAAAAGCCATTCACGTTCGGCGAGTAATTGCGTACCTTCTACCTCCCCCCTCAGTATAAGGCGTGCTTCTGCCTTTTTCATATCCATTTTCATCATTTTCTCTAAAAATCGAAAAAAATTGGTGTACATATCATGGTGATAGCCAATGCCTTTTTGACGATGGAGATATACTTTTGAGCTTTCAATCAAGGATTGTAAAGCATTGGTTTCATCCAAATCATAGTAAATACGCGCCAAAAGTCGCCTTGCGTCTAAGTTGTACAACACATCATTCAAGTTCACTTTCTGAAGCAAAGTCATGGCTTCTGAATATTTCCCTGTTCTGAAATAAAACAAGGCGAGGTTGTATTGAAAAATGTTTTCCCGTTCTTTTTCAGGCAAATATTGCTTGAAATCGTAGAGAAACCGTTCAGCCCATTCGTATTCTTCGGATTTTAGGGCAGCTGTTAAAATATTTTTATATGTATAAATAGGCAAAACACCATTTTCAAGTAAAACATTATTTTCTAATCGAGAGAGATAAAGTTCTAAGGCTTCTTTTCCAAATATTTTCTCTCCTTGGTTTAATCTTCGGATACAATAATTAGTTGCTACTATATACAAATCACGTAATTCGTTCTCAGGAAATGCAAAACTATTATTTACAATAATTTCTTTAAGTTGATGGAAGTACTCTTCTTTTTCAGGTTTATTTAGAGTATTTAACGCATAAAAATAAGCCGATACGGAAATTGGTATATTATTCATTTGCATAACTCTTTCTACAACAACATCTATAAATAGCTGATTATAAACCTGTTTTGAAATAGTTTGTTGAGCGCTAATTATACAGGCTTGACGTAAAGATTCAGATATATAAAAAAAATCTAATTCCTCAGATTGTTCTTGTAGTGAGTCACCTATATTTCTCTTTTTACTGTTTAAATAGTCATAGTTTTCTGTATGTAATTTATATTTTAAATAATGATATTTAGCATTTTTAAAACCTTGTTTTTCAATAATCTCTAATGAATCGTTTAATTGCTTTTCTACAATCCTATCCGCATTGCGTTGCCTTAATGCATGAGTTAAGTATAATTGTGATTCCATCTCATTTTGTAGTACCCCCTCAGTAATGAGATATTTTTGGATAACTTTATACAAATAAGACATGAGTTGTCGAATTAAAACATCGTCGTATTTTTGATTGGGGTAAATTTTTTCAAATATTTTTTCCTTACTCAAATCAGGAAGTCGGCTATTAAGCGTTTTATCAATACAATCAAAAAGCTGACTCACATCATCTCGCTGATTGAAATAAGGAGATCGAACTACTTTTCGCAGTTCCCGCATATCGCGTTTATCCAAAGATTTTACGAGTTCGAGTAGTTGGCTTCCTAACATTGTTAATGAAAATACTTTTTTTACATAAAACGTTTAACTATAAACGATGGTTTATTTTTACAAAAATAAATATAATTAATTGATTATCAATACTATAAAATGAATATTAGATTACAAAAGCTATTAAATGTAATTGCTTGGCACTACAGGAAGTCTCATCTTTGTAATGTGAATATGAAAAGCGTATCACACATTACAAAAAAAACAATTTCCATGAAGCTTAACTTACGGTTATTATCAGTTCTTTTTTACCTTTTTGTGGGAGTAGCTCTGCTTCCTGCACAAGGTTGGAAGCGCGCCTATCCGTCAAGTGCAACGCTTTTTCGTTCAGTACAAACACCTGATGGCGGTTTTATTGCCTGCGGTGTGAATGATGATTTACAGTTATCAGTTGTCAAAACTGATGCAGATGGGGTCATCCTGAAAACCAATATATTTAAAAGCATCAACAGAGTCGGTAAAGTTTTGATTTCAAAAGCCATTAATGGAGGCTTTTTAATAGCTTTTAATGACTCTTCTTCGGTTCTCAAATTATTACGTATTTCTGCGAATGCAGATTCTTTGGGGTTCAAAAGATTGCCTTTGACCATCGCTCTTCACGATATTCAATCACTTGCACAAGGTGGTTTCGGTATTTTGGGAGCGGATGAAAATCAAAAAGCTACGTTGTTAAAACTTAATAATTTAGGCGATACGGTTTGGACTAAAAAATACGCAAATCAAGTCAAGACATTAAGTGGATTTGCTGAAGATAATGATGGAAGTTTAATTTGGCAATTGAATGATTTGACAACAGGGCAACCTATTTTATTAATTTTAGATAAAAATGGTCAAACGCTGAGTTCCGTCAATATCAACTCTTCAATACTGAATTTCTTCCAATTCATTCGATTAAAAGACGGAAACTATGCCGCTTGTACATCGAATAATATATTGAAATTTAAAAGTGATGGTCGCTTATTGTGGGGTGTTGTGCCTACATTTTTAAGCGGATCGAAAGACGTTACACGCATTGTTGCCACTGATGATAATGGGATTGCACTCCTAGCTTATGGTGAAAACAGGGTTTTGGGTGAAATGGAGCTTCAAAAACTTGATGACCAAGGCATCAGTAAGTGGAAAAGGAAAATAACTGAAGATACTGAAACCAGTCCAGGAACCGATTTTTCATTATATCTTATTTTTGGCATACAAGAATGTGCTGACAAAGGCTTTTTGGTTAGTGGTAGAATTGAAAATGCAAAAAATAATATCACTTCAAAAAGCGGTTATTTAATTAAAACAAATAACGAAGGCTTAGTTTACTCGAATATACTGAGGGGGCGCCTCATTGCCGATTTAAATCAGAATTGCCGTATTGAAAATAATGAAAAAGGTGTAGCTGGATGGGTCATCAAAGCAGATGGTGGTACAAATAAAATTTTTAATACTACTGCCGATGCCAACGGAAATTATAATTTTCAATTGGATTCGGGTCGTTACAAATTAAGCTTATTTGCACCGAACAACCTTTGGCAGGCTTGTTTCTCAGATTCAATTTTAAACATAGCAGGTTTTAATAAAATAGATACTTTTAATATTCCCGTAAAACCTGTTTTGACCTGTTCTGGATTAAGAGTTGATATTGGAACCCCTATTTTAAGAAGATGTTTTGATAATACATACACGATTAATTATTGTAATAATGGCACTTTCCCTGTTCAAAATGCCTATATTGAAGTAACACTTGATACAACATTGATATATCAAAGCGCAACACTTCCATTGATTTCAAGAAAAGGCAGAGTTTATCGATTCAATATAGGTGATTTAGATATTTTACAATGTGGCCGTTTCAATATACTCACTAAAGTTTCTTGCGAGACCCCCTCAGTATCTGGGCGAACGGCTTGCACAGAAGCGCATATTTTTCCTGATTCTATCTGCCCTTCATGGCGAGGTGCACGCATGGAAGTAACAGGAAGCTGTGATAGAGATAGTTTAAGATTCAACCTTCGAAATACTGGGCAAGCCACGACTTCAACGCCTATAAATTCTATTATTGTTGAAGATGAAATAGTTTTCCTAAAAAGCAGTCAAATTTATAATCCCGGACAAAGCCGTACATTTTCATTTAAGCCGAATGGCAGAACCTACCGCTTACAAGCGGATCAGGAGAGAGGCCTTCCCACAAACCAATCATCCATTGCCATAGCCATTGAAGGTTGTGGCTTTAACAACACAGGCGGAATAAGTACAGGATTTGTGCTACAACTCCCAGAAGCAGATGGTGATCCATTTGTGGACTTAGACTGCCAAACCATTGTCAGCTCCTCAGAAACCAATTCCAAATTGGCTACGCCATTTGGATATCAAGCTGACCATTTAATTGAACCCAATACCGATCTGGAGTATATGATTCGTTTCCAAAATGTGGGAACGGATACAGCCTTCAATATCATTGTCCGTGATACCTTATCGGAGTTCCTTGAGCCTACTTCAGTAGAGTTTGGCGCAAGTAGCCACCCATACAGAGCGGAAGTGATAGGAAGCAATGTACTCAAATTTACTTTTAACAATGTCCGATTGCCGGACAGTTTTGTGAATGTGGCTGCCTCACAGGGCTTCGTGAAGTTCCGTGTACGCCAAAAACCGAATTTAGCATTGGGGACAAAAATCCTCAACAAGGCAGCCATTTATTTTGATTTTAATGCACCCATTATAACGAGTAGGACATTCCATACTGTTGGAAAAAACTTCTTGGTGTCAGCCATAATTGACCCACCGAAAGCCAACAGCATACCGATTAAAGTATATCCAAACCCATTTACCGATCTTTCAACATTTGAGTTAGTAGAGGTCTCCCCTCCCGATTCCTACAAAGGAGGGGGACTATTTCAAAGCATTTCAAGCACTTTTAAGCTTTTTGATGCCATGGGAAGAGAAGTCAGAAATGAAAAATTTGAAGGGTCAAAATTTGTATTTGAAAGAAATAGTTTACCAGCAGGGATGTATTTTTTCACTATTGAAAACGACGGTAAAAGAGGCACTGGTAAGCTGATTATTCAGTGAGGAATTAAAAAATTAGAAAGGTTTAAAAGCAACATATTTTCTTTATATGATGTAATTTGTTGAAAAAGGCGAAATGTGAATTGAATCACACTTCGCCTTCTTTTTTTCTTTCAGATATCCCTTTTAAAGATAAACGAAATACATCTAAATAATATCCTCTTCCAGCCAAACCAATTGTCCTTCGATATTCACATAAGCCCACATACTGCTTTTTTCAACCCATGCCAAGCCATTTTTGAAAGGAGAAACATTATCCAAATAGCGGGGCGGAATGACAATATCCCCCTCAGTATCAATGAATAACCATTGCTCTTTTACCCGCACACCCGCAAGATTTTCACTAAAACGGTGCGCTTCATCGAATTGAGGTTCGATGTGCAATTGAGCCGTCTGAGTCATATAACCATATTTGTTTTTATACCCAAAAGCAGCCAAACCATTATAAAAATCCCCCGCATAGTCAAATACAGGCTTAATAATCACTTCACCAGATTGGTCAATAAAACCAGTTTTCCCTTCAATAATAATTGTTGCTAAACCTTCAGCAAATTTCCCTTCTGAACGCCCTTGAATGTATTCATACTGAGGGGGTATCACTACTTGACCTGTTTTATGCACTAAACCCCAATTATTTTCAGCATCCATAACCATGGCTACATCCCCTTGAAAAACATCTGCGTAATCGTAAGTCGGCTCTACTATAAACTTGCCTTTATTGTTGATATAACCCCATTTACCTTCTAATTGCACGGCAGCTAAGCCATTATTGAACTTCTCAGCCGCCTCAAATTGTGGTTTTATCACAAATTCAGCAGTGCGATTAATATAGCCAAACTTGCCTCCATAACGCGCCGCAGCCAAACCACCACTAAAATCACCTACTTCTTCGAATTGAATATCAATAATGAGATTGCACCGACCATCAATAAAACCCCAATTATTGACCAATTGCACCCGCGCCAAACCCTCTTCCATCTGACCCACATAGTTAAAAAGGGTTTTTAAAAGAAGGCGACCAGCGGCATCCATCAGCACTATTTTATCAAACACCTTAGCCCGCGCAAAACCATTATGGAAGTCTTCCACTTGCGGATATTGAGGCTCTATTATGATTTCACCGTCCGAATCAATAAAGCCAAATCTATTTTTTTCTCTGATTTTAAATAAAGGAATAGACATATTTTCTCAAGCCTAACTGCTGTATTTGTACCCAGTCAATATACTGTTTCAATGATTTCACATCAAACACTTAAATCTGTCAAATGTATAAACCTGCTGTAAATGTAGAAATTTTTATTCAAAAACCATACCCTTCACAGAGAAATACCTTGTTGAATTCAGTTTCCAGCCCTATTCACAGCCCTGTCTTCTGCGGGTGTCGATAATATATTGGATTTTCCACGCCCCATCCACTTTCACCAACTGAAACGAATTCGCTCCACAATGGCTGAATTTTTCACCTGAATAGAACTTATAAGGCGTCCACACCGAAGCCAAAGCACCATCAATCTTTATAGATTCAAAGGTAATGCGTTCATCAGCCACATCTTTTTGAGGATTAGCAATGAACGTTAAAAACTCATTGACATTTTCAGTTTTAACCATCAAATTACCATCTTTTTTCCTTGTGATGGTCTGAAAGATTACCCCCTCAGTAAGTGTGGTTCTGATGAGTGTAGTATCGCTTTTTTTCATTCCTTCAAAGAAATGATTAATGGTCATTTTCACTGAGTCTTCGGCTGTTTGAGCATTTATGACCATTGAAAACGTTAAAACAAAACCAACTATAATTAGCTTTTTCATTTGTAAAACCTTTTGATTGTGATTGGATTAGGAATTTGACCTAAAAATATAAAATACTCACCAACCTTTAGGCATATTTTATCCGTCTAATTGAGAAAAGTAAAGTCATGAAGAATATAATTAAAATATTAGCGCTAGCAACCACTATTCTATCCTGTCAAAGCCTGTTGACTTCTTGTAAAAAAGAAAGCATATTTCAGTCAGAAGGCGAAGTATTCGGTTACGACTATCGAAAATGTGCAAGCCCCTGCTGTAGTGGATTTTACATAAAAATAGCAACTGATACATTCAGGTTCCAATCCATACCCACTTCAAGCAATTGGGATATTTACCAAGAGAAATTCCCTTTTAAAGTGAAACTTAATTGGGAAAAAGCACCCGTAGATTGCGCTAAAGACCTTATTTCAGTTTCTAAAATTGAGAAAATACAATAACCTATTTCAAAAAACGACCCCTAAAATAATCCAAAATAAAAAAAGCCTTTGATAATGTATTGATTATCAAAGGCTTATGTAAAAAATTTGTCGGGGTACCAAGATTCGAACTTGGGACCCCCTGCTCCCAAAGCAGGTGCGCTAACCGGGCTGCGCTACACCCCGAACTAATTGCTTGACTTAGAGTATTCTTAATTCTTCAATTAAGATGCGCC
>JANMYC010001141.1:0-2180 GCA_031381715.1 Saprospiraceae bacterium | reverse complement strand
CCTGCTCCAAATTCTTTTCAAAATCGGCATTAGTGCCTTGTTTAATATCAATTGTTGCTAATTCTAAAACCATTTTTATTAGATTTATGATTAAATTTTATTTTTATTTTTGAAACCATAGATAAACCTATTATTACCTATTTCACAGAGTTACGCAGAGAAAAACGACTACTTAAATTTAAAAACTCTGTGAAACTCTGTGCTTTTACTCTTTAAACTCTGTGAAATCAATATCAATACGTTTTATGGTAAATGCTTAGCTATACAGTCGGCTAAATAATTACATTTTTTTTACTAAATAAAAAAGCTCTTAAAATGTAAAATTAAGCCTTATTTTACTTTGAAAATATGTAAAATAGGGCTTTTAATGTGCAAAATCAATTCATAATAAGTGACATACTGAGGGGGTATCATAAAGGATGGGTTTTTAAAATTACTGTTTTAAAACCTTCCCAATCGCTTGTTGCACCAATTCCTCCATAATTTTATACCCTTTCATGGTGGGATGAACCCCGTCTTCTGCCAAATCGGGATTCATACCATTTTTATCATTTTTCATGGCAGTATGATAGTCAATATACAGAATTTTATTTTTATCCGCGTACGCTTTTATGCGTGTATTCAAATCCAAAATCATGGCTGAACGGTCGCCAACGGAACGTCGCCACTCAAAATTGGTGGCAGGAAGCACCGACGCCAACACGACTATTAAGCCATTTGCTTGCGCAATTTCTACCATGGATTGAATATTACCGAGAGTAAACTCAGGGTCATAAAGTCCCGTATTTTCAGCAACGTCATTTGTGCCGATTTGCAACACAACGGCTTTGGGTTTTAAAGAGAGAACATCTTGTCGAAAACGGAGCAGCAGTTGCGTAGAAGTCTGCCCGCTAATGCCCCGCCCAATATAGTTGTTTTTGATAAAAAACATAGAATCATCTCTGACCCACCCCTCAGTAATGGAATTGCCTAAGAAAACAATCCGATTTTCATTTGGCTTGGGTGGTGCGATAGTTTTATTAGCGTCTTTATACTTTCCTAAATATCCAAAATCGGTTTTCATTCGCTCAAATTCTTGAACGGCGTAATTGGCAACCGACTCCTCGCCAAAGAGTTTTTCATATTTATTGGGGTACAATTTTTTTAAATACCCTTGCAATTTGAGCCATTCGCCGAAGCGTTCATACCATGTATCAGTCGGCAAATTTTGCTTGCGCATTCCGAAGCCATGCCTGCCTTTCTCATAAATGTGCAACTCGGCAGGGTGTTTGGCATCGAACCATTTTTTATAAATATTGACGCTCATGGGCATCATGCCCAATTGGTCATCACCCGCCACAGCGACGAAAATCGGCGTTTTTACTGAGGGGGGTGTCGAACCGATAACAGCAGGTTCGTAGGCATAAATGGGTGCTACAAAATTCGGCCGATTTTCATCCGTTCCATTATAAGCCACGGACATAGTGACTGTTCCGCCCGCCGAAAAACCTATAAAACCGATTTTATTGGGGTCAATATCCATCTCTTTCGCGTGATCACGCACATATTTCATGGCAGTCAAACCATCCGCCATTGCTAACGGAACGATGGTGTCATTTTCCGCATCTAAAGCCTTAAAATTGCTCATTTTAGGCATCAATTCTTTCACAGGGTCGTCAGTAAAACTGCGTGCTACCCGATATTTCAGCACAAAAGCGGCTATGCCTTTGCTATTGAGCCATTTTGCAACATCAATGCCTTCACTGTTGATGCTCAAAGTATGAAATGCACCGCCCGGGGCAATCACTATTGCCGTACCCGTTGCCAAATCTTTGGGCGGTAAAAATGCCGTAATGGTGGGTTGTACAACATTATACACCAATTCAGTATTGAATATATTTTTTGTACTTATCTGTTCCGTCCAAGCCCAATTTTCAGAGCCTTTTGGCTTGCCTTCGTAGAGGGAGATGACTTTTTGAGCGAAGGAAATATTCGCAATTAATAGGAATAAAAGCGTTTGTTTGATTTTCATTTTGTTTAAATTTTGTTGTTTATGCATTTTAAACTGCCCTTTATAAAGTACAATCATTCCTTAAATACTGAGGGGTATCCAAATGGATATGGTGATTTTGAAATCACCATATCCAGTAGAAGATTATTTCCGAATCTCAGTAATCTGTACTTTGGGCACTAAAACCTTA
>JANMYC010001073.1:0-2837 GCA_031381715.1 Saprospiraceae bacterium | reverse complement strand
GATGAAATTAATCTTTTGCCAGAGGCAAGTCATTTGATTCATCATTTCCTATTTTAAGGAAGTTTTCTTTACTTACTACTTTGTCGCCAGTTTCTATTTCTACACGCTGCCTTGCAAAGCCTGCTGTACGCCCGCCTTTCTGAGCTGACTCATGATTTTCTTCAAAACCTCTTGCATCACTTTTTACAGCAAAAGAGCGCGTAAGTTCTTCACCTAAAGCTGTAAAAATGAGCTCTAAATTAGTCATGTGGTCACGCAGATTTTCTTTTTCAAGTCCTTTCACTTTAGAATGTTCGCTAGGAGTGAGCCCAAAGGTTGCTTTGGCAATTTCAGCAGTCAAAATTGAATATTCTTGACCTTCATTAACGCCTCTTGCTTTCCACTCATCAGTAAGCTGTTTGCGCATTTCGATGGTCTGAATACGCCTTTCTATCCATTCAGCAGGGTAGCCTTTGGCTCTATATATCTCTTTCAATCTATCAAAACCAATTTCAGGGTCTTGAATCTCCTCTAATCGTTCTTTTCCCGTTTGTGCCAACCACATTTTAATGGGCTCGACGTTAGGGGAGGGGACAGACATGATAAGTCGAAGCACCCCCTCAGTATTAGAGCAATCAGTAGGGCGCATTTTTCCGTCATTAGCAACAAATTTTAACTTCTGACAGATTGACAGAAGTTGCGGTTCGCGTCTTTTTAACACACTCCAATAGTTACTTGGGTCGCTACTCACGTTTAAAGCTTCAATGACATCCGAAATCGGGAAATACCATTGTTCTTCGTGCCAAATACGCCGAATTTTATCACCATTGAAAGGAATAAGGCTGTTATTTTCCATTGCATACTGTTTTTAATATTGAATCATGGGTATTGCTTTTAAAAAACATCAACATTCTTCAATTGACTCATTTTAGCATCGTATTCTTGGATAATATCCGTAAAAGAGGTTATATTTTTAACAAAAAGTGTATCAATTACTAATATTCTTAAATCTTTAATCTGTCTGAAATCATCCACGTCAAGGGGTCTTTCGAGTTTACTTTCTTCTGATTGAATCAGTTTTTTGCCCAGTTCTGTCTGTTTCAAGGTCTCAATGGCATCTGTCGTCAGAGAAGGATTATCAACAGTGAGCTCTCTAATCCTATCATAAATTTTTTCCTGCTTTTCGGATTCCAAAACAGCTTTTTGATTTTCCAATTTCTTTTTATAATCCTCTTTCTTTTCTTTTTTAACGCGCTCTTCTTTTTGGTCAGTGTAGCCATTTTTAACAGCTTGAACAAAGAAACCTGATATGTTGGACTTGATTTGTCCGTCAATTTTAGCCCGATGCGTTACTCTTATAGCCTGTTCAAGTTGTTCATCGCTGTATTTTTTCACCAAATCCAAAAATACTGAGGGGGACACTCCGAGGGTTTCAACCACTTTCGGATAGAATGTCGTAAATCTATTATCCGATTCAATGGATATTTGTTCCGCATCATCAGTGCCTAATTGAGATTCTATAATCTCAGCTTCCTCAAAATGTATGACAGCATTATCAATCAAAGTCAAAGGATTAATAACGGCTACTTTATTTTTTCTAAAGCGGAAAAGCATGGCAGCCACTCTTTTACCTTCTTTTATCTTTTCAACTTCGCTGACAAAAATATCCGTATTTTTATTGATTTCTTCAATAGAAGGCTCAATAACCCGTCGATAAAAATTAGAAAACTCAGGATATTCATTTTCTAACTCAAACATTTTTTTCAATTCATCAAACCATAACGTCCGTTTCCCGATGCTCTCATATTGCTTCAATAACTCGTACATGCGCACTGCATACACACCCAAATTAACTACATATTTAAGGTCATAAGCGGTAAAGTTTTTTTGAAGTTGAAGGAGTAGGGGTTTCATTTCGGGTTCTATGGTCACATCAATATACTCTTGCTTTTCAATATCAGCTTTGTCTTCTTGTCCTTTTTTCAGGTAGTTAACCGTTCTGATAATGTGATAAGCTGTTTCACGCTCAAAGCCATTTTCAACGGAAGAAATATAGAATTTTTTTTGCAATAAGGTATTGGCTGCTTCGCGCAACATATCGTAAGAGCGGTGAGATTTAATACCAAATGTTTTTACTATATCTTTATACCAAACTCGATAGGTTCTGAATTCCTCATCTTCACGACGAATTTGGGAAATAAGCGACAAAAAGTACCGCATTTCCCAAATATCAAATTTGAAACGAGATTCAATCAAGTTATTAGCTTTTTTAACAAGCGTGATACCTTGATTAAGTTTTTTCTTTTTAGGTTTCATCAAGAGAGATTCATTAAGTCTGTCAAAAATGGGATAAATATTTAAATCAGATTCAAATTAACTAACGAAGTCTGTCAAAAATGGGACAGCTTTAAGTATATCTCCTTCAATTTTAAAGGATATGGGACAAATATAAACATAGTTTCCCATTTTTGACAGATAATCACCCATTTTTGACAGATTATTTTCCCATTTTTGACAGAGTTATTCCCACAATCGACAGAGTTTACCCCATTTTTGACAGAATTATTCCTATTTTTGACAGAAATAAGCTCATAAAACATTGATAATCAATTAATTGAGAAGCTCTAAAATAAGTAAAAGAAAACAAATTAAATAACAACACTAAAATTTTAATGCTTTTTGAATGTTGTTGGCTTTTTTTTAATAACACTTTTTAGTTCTACTTTGGCACTTTAGAATTCAAGTCAATATCCTTTTGTCTTTTAGCGTGCCTGTCATTTAAAGCATTGATAAGCCCGTCATCAGAATTGAGTTTATTGAGTAATTTTTTAGCAAAAATGAGTTTAATATCGGGCACA
>JANMYC010001045.1:0-1815 GCA_031381715.1 Saprospiraceae bacterium | reverse complement strand
CAGTATAAGAAGGACTTTTGCGGTTTTACATTTGAAATTTTACATTTTTTATTTAAAAAATAAATAAAGAAATGGCTTACGATAAGTTCAATATATTAAAAAGTACCGCTGTACCCATGCCCATCGAAAACGTGGATACTGACCAAATCATCCCTGCTCGTTTTTTGAAAGCAACAACACGAGAAGGCTTCGGTGATAATCTTTTCAGAGATTGGCGTTACAATAACGACAATACGCCTAAAGCGGATTTTGTGTTGAATAACCCGACTTACTCTGGTAAAATCCTCGTGGGTGGTAAAAACTTCGGCAGTGGTTCAAGCCGTGAACATGCTGCTTGGGCTATTTATGATTACGGGTTCCGTTGCGTGATTTCAAGCTTTTTTGCGGATATATTTAGAGGTAATGCTTTGAATATCGGCATTTTACCGGTACAAGTGAGTGATGGATTTTTAGATAAAATCTTCAAAGCCATCGAAGCAAATCCTAATGCCGAAATCGAAGTGCATTTACCCAATCAAACGGTGATCATTGTGGCAACTGGAGAGCACGAAAAATTTGCTATAAACGGCTATAAAAAGCACAATATGCTCAATGGCTTTGATGATGTCGATTATTTGCAGTCTTTAGGCTCTGAAATTAAGGCTTTTGAGAAGGCACTTATGTATTAAAATCGGCTTTTAATTCTGATTAGAAATGACTAATTTTGTTGTAAATAATTAGTTAAAATGAATTGAAAATGGTAAAAACAGCATCAGCACCATTGATAAAAGAAGTGAAACAACCTCGTTTGTACTCTCTTGAGGAATATTTTAAAAGAGAAGAACGGGCATTGCATAAGCATGAATTTTTTAATGGTAAAATAATAACTATGCCAGGAGGTACATACAATCATGATAGATTATCTGTTAAAATTACCTATGAATTAGAAGGATTTGTGGAGAGAAATAATATCGATTTCTCTGTCAATGGGAGTAATCTTAAAGTTTGGATAGAAAATTATAATAGTGCTGTTTATCCTGATGCTCTTGTGATATGTGAAAAACCTGCATTTTACGATGGTAGAGAGGATACAATTACAAACCCTCTCATTGTAGTAGAAGTTTTATCAAAATCTACTAAAAAGAATGATGAGGATAGTAAATTTGAAATGTACCGCTCATTAGAATCTTTTAAAGAATATGTTTTAATTCATCAAGACCGTAAAAAAGTCATAGTTTATACCAAACAAAATGATAAAACATGGATTTTGAGAGATTATGCTGGACAAGATGCCATTGCTGTTTTATACGCTTTACATAATTGCCCTTTACCTCTTAGTAAGCTATACAAAGGTTTAGAACTAAAAGGTGAAAAATAAGCTACTAATTTAAATAAGGGAGTTTTTTAGAATGGAAAATTGATAGTTAATAATTAAAAGATAAGAATTCATAATTATTCATTTTTAATTTCCATTCCGAACATTATCCCCTCCTCAGTTCCGACCCGAATCCTCGGGGGAATGGAGTGCATCATATTTTACGATTTATGCAAAGACATATAGAAATCATGGACACGACACTTCGCGACGGTGAACAAACCAGCGGCGTGTCGTTTTCAGCATCTGAAAAGCTGCAAATAGCTCAATTTTTGCTTCAAGAAGTGAAAGTGGATAGGATAGAAGTTGCCTCTGCCCGTGTGTCAGATGGCGAGTTTTCGGCTGTTCAAAAAATCACCAGTTGGGCGAAGGAAAACGGCTTGATTGATAGAGTTGAGGTATTGACTTTTGTGGATGGCGAGGCTTCTATCAATTGGATGCTCCAATCGGGTGCGCAAGTG
>JANMYC010000964.1:0-2088 GCA_031381715.1 Saprospiraceae bacterium | reverse complement strand
GTTAAGGGTATGCCTAAGAATCGGAACAAACCGCTTGGATTAAATGCCACTTTGAGCATAATATAGTCTCTTGGAATACTCATATTCACACGGCTCAGCGATTGCCCTGCAACGATACTATGCGATGAACTATCCACTATTCCGCTGCCCTTGTCAACTTTTGTAAGTGTATTTCGTGGATAAAAATAGAGGCACTGCTCACCGCGAGGCGGATATGGCTTAGCAGCAGTCTTAGGTAAATTGACAAAATCGAGGTGCAAAAGGTGATATTCTTTTACAAAAGGCTGTAAAGCAGGGTGAGGTTTGTAGAATTGTTGAAACATGGTTTTATGGTGTTTTAACGATGATAAGTAAATATAGAAAGAAAATTGAAATAAATTCATTGTCAGTAATTTTTCAGATGAAAACCCTATATTTTTCTTTCAAGATATGAGCAACTCTATATCTACCTTGTAGTGGGACGAACTACGTTACAAATTACAAAATGACTTAGCTGAAAATATGGAGTAAAAATATAAATCCATATCCTTTAGTATATAAAGAAAACGGTCTTTTTTTTACTATGCTATTCCTCAATATCTGAATATTCGTATTTTTACCCCACTGATTAGATAAACTTATCATGAAAATAAGCGCACTATCTCGCTCTGCGTGACAAAAAACTTAACGCCATGACTATAACTATGCTCAATTATTTGGAAGAATTACCTATCATCTTACATGACAAGTTTTTGGAAATGGTAAAACGAGAAACTAAACTGAATCTCCGCCGACCTATTCTGTATGAAAACAATACTTTGTTTTATGAGCCTATGGGTTGATAACAACCATACTCTTCTTTACTTAAAACCCTTCTATCGCTTATGTTATTTTTAGGCTTGTCCCGCTGTATAAACTCATCTCACTCACAGTTATTTTTAATTTTTCTCCGTTTACTTAAAAAATGTAACCATTACACGATTTAATCGTTTTAAAACGATTAAATAATCGCTTACAATCGATTAAAAGTGATTATAAGCGATTAAATCGAATAATTTTGAAAATAGGAAAATCATGGAAGAAACGAAAATATGTGAACAGTGTCGCACTCGATTTGAACCCAAAAGGTCTGACCAAAAGTTCTGCTCTTTGAAGTGTAAAAACAAACGGAACAATAAAATAATAAAAGCTATTAATATTCAGCGAAAAAACGAGGACATTATTTCTCGCGAGACGAATACTGTTTTGATGGCTAATAGAAATCTCCTTAAAGCTAATTTCGATAAACAAGTATTGATGAAGGATTTAGAAAATCTAGGTTTTAAATTAAATGTAATAAGTGGCTTTGAGCATCCAAAAGAAGAAAAGAATCCTCGTTTATTCTGTTATGACTACGGTTATCAGTTTATTGATTCTACAACAGTAAAAATATTCAAGAAGTAAATGCAACCTTTTAAATATATCATCGTAAAATATGTTTTGTGTCATTTTTATATAAAGCTTAAAAATTATAAATATCATGGAGTATGTCATTCCCAATTTCGGTCAATATGGTTATATTCAACCTAAAAATTACTTCAACTGGAAGTTTACTTTAATCCTGATTGGTATCGCTGCTGCAATATTCTTTCTTGTGTATTACTTCTCGACGAAAAAAGTTAAAAAAGCTAACGACGAAAAAGATACAGATATTAATAATATGCCTTCTTTCGGCGTAATTCCTTCTGCATAGGGTTTTCTCTACGAGCTTGTAAAACGAAAAGCCAATCACTACTAATTGATTGGCTTTTTCTGTTTTATTCTAAATCATTGAGCACTCCGAAAACCTGTAAACCAAAAGGCTCGATTGTATTTTGCTTATTGCGTTCAACTAATAAATACCACTTCTACCCCATTCCATACAGTATTGACGTTTATCACACTTC
Source organism: Saprospiraceae bacterium (assembly GCA_031381715.1). Taxonomy (GTDB): domain Bacteria; phylum Bacteroidota; class Bacteroidia; order Chitinophagales; family Saprospiraceae; genus JAAFJT01. Next base: position 184 of record JANMYC010000964.1, on the reverse strand, counting down.
TCCCTTAAATGCCTTGTCCAACATACTTGGCAACAGCCCTTCTATTGCTTGAAGTTGGGTATTTTGGTGAATTTTTAAGGTCTCTAATTTGGCTATTAAAGTTATATAATCTTTCTGCATACTGAGGGGGGGAATCCACACTTTTATTTCTAATAATTTTTCAGGCTTTATACGACTTTTACCA
>JANMYC010000951.1:0-2769 GCA_031381715.1 Saprospiraceae bacterium | reverse complement strand
CATCTATCAGCAAGGTATTGAGACCCACAATGCTACTTTTGAAACCGCAGCGCCCAATTGGGAAGCATGGAATCAAAAGCATTCTCCATTTTGCCGTCTTTTAGCCATTGAAAACGATATTATAATTGGCTTTGCAGCCTTGATGCCTTACTCAAGTCGCTCTGTTTATGAAGGCGTAGGCGTATTGAGTATTTATATCCACGACAACTTTCAAGGGCGTGGTGTCGGGCGTTTTTTACTTAAAAATCTGATTGAAGAAAGTGAAAAGCAAGGTATTTGGATGCTCCAAGCTGGCATTTTACCCGAAAATAAGGCCAGTATTGCGCTTCATCGTAAAATGGGTTTTAGAAAAGTAGGCTATCGTGAAAAAATTGCCAAAATGAATGGCAAATGGCGGGATATTTTACTCCTCGAAAGACGCAGTATGATAGTGGGCAGAGACGATGAAGAAATGTTTAAAAATAGTACGTCTTATTATGAAAAAATTAGAATTTAAGGGATAAAGTAAAAAATAGAATAGTCGCTTGTGCTTCATAAAAGCACAAGCGACTATTACTCAATATCAGAAAAAAAGCCATTTAATTCCCCCCCTCAGTCTGCTGTCTATAATGCTCTTTGCGTTGTTCATCTTCATTATCAAACTTTGCTCCTTGCTTAATCACCCGCCAATCGAAATCACGACCGTATATTTTCATGGCTTTTTCGGGTTGAAATACTGAGGGGTCATGCTCCAACGCATTGTATTGTCCAAAATCAGGTTTTTCAGTAAAATAATCATCCAAAAGCGACGCCGTTGCATCATATTGATTCACGTAAGGCACACCGAGAATATGATAAATTGTCCTTAAAATCGACCCAAAATTAGCGTGTTTATGGCTCACATACCCTTTTTTAACGTAAGGGCCTGCCATCATGAGTACTGAACGGTGCGCATCAATATGGTCTACCCCACCTTGAGGGTCATCCTCTGTGACGATAACCAGCATGGATTTCCAATAAGGTGTTTTTGATAAAAAATCCAACATCCTGCCCAATGCCAAATCATTATCCGCCACGTAACTGTGGATAAACGGATAACCATCTTCGGGGCGCGCACCCGACGTATGGTCATTGGGCAACTGAATACCGATAAAATTAGGCATCGTATCTTTACCCGACAACCAGCGTTTTTTAAACTCTCTCTCAAATTGCTCTACCCGAAATTGGTCGGGAATACTTGTATTATAGCCCGCATAATCGCGGCTTGTATTATCAAAAAGCACTTTTGGCAACGGAAAAACCACTGAATTGGACGCGCCAAAAATGGTATCAAACTTCTCCTCGTGCGAGTTGACGAACTCATTGCTTTCACCAAAATTGAAAAAAGAGATTTTATTTCTATTCATATTATCCCAAATACCACCAATTTCATTATAATCTTCAGGGTCAACGCCGCCCGTTGTTTTAGGAAAACGGCGTCCTTTGGCTTTTGAAAAAGCTTTAAAGTCAGCATCCGCCGCTGAATTGGCTTCTACGTATTCGTTCGGAATCGTACCCATCATCCAGTGATGACCATGAATGGAGGCATCCGAATCGCAGTAAAAGTTATCGCTAAATGACCATTCTTTAGCAATTTTATGGTGATTTTTAGCAATACTCACACCTTTTATAAAAGAGTCTCTTGCAGGCGTGTGATTATCTCCTTTAAGTCTTACGTTGAGGTCAACGTTGATACCAAAGCGCGCAAGAGTTGAATCACCGTTGCCTTGCTTCAACTGCCCAAATACCTCATCATACGTTCGGTTTTCTTTCGTAATGTACACAACATGTCTGATTGGACTGCCATTTTTAAACGATTTCCCAAACGATTCTTTAGTAACTGGCGGACAAATTTTATTCGTATTGGCAACCTCAACTTCTTTAAAAGTATTGTTCAACACTTGCTGCGTGTACGTTTTCAACTGCATTTCACTCGGCACATCCACTATCTGGAAAGTGCCCAATTGAATATCACCAATGTACGTGCCTTGCGGCGGTTTTACAAAACCTTTGCCACCATTAGGTCCCGCACCGTAACCCCGCGCTGAAAGGATAGCCATTTTTTTATCATTATTAAAAAGTTGCACGCGGGTAGTCCCCCACCCTGTCGGAATCAAGCCTTTGGTTTTACGTTTCTCAACGTCCACAACCGCCACCGCATTGAATCCCAAAAGAGCCACATAAAGCGTTTTTTCATCCTTTGAAAGTGTCAAACCAAATGGCATCAAACCCCGATATTTATCAATGCGTTTGTCAACCGTCAATTTTATATCGCCAACAATTTTATTTTTTGAAATATCAATTATGGATATCAAATCATTTGTAGCGTTTGAAACATAAGCGAATTTTGAACCCACCGCCACTGAATTAGGACTTGCACCGCCCATAATTTCCACTTCTTCGATTTTTTCACCAATTTGCAAACCCGTTTTTAACTTAGCGGCGACTTGTTTTTTATCCAAATCTACTATCCAAACGCTCATCGCTTCTTCCGCTAACGCTGAACCGAGCGCGGGAATAAAACGCCCATCGGGCAAAGTTACCCCCTCAGTATCTGCCTCTTTTGAGGGAATGCCGAAGGCAGGAAAATCCAAATGCATCGTGTCTTTATTCATTGGCGTCACGCCCGGTGCTAAAGGATAATCGTACAAGCCTACATTTGCCACAAATGCCTTTTTACCATCTTTTGAAATAGAAACGCCAAACGGAATGCGCCCAACGGGTATCGAAGCCGTTATTTTTTTACTTAAT
>JANMYC010000939.1:0-17766 GCA_031381715.1 Saprospiraceae bacterium | reverse complement strand
CAATATCTCAATATCTCAATATCTCAATATCTCAATATCTCAATATCTCAATATCTCAATATCTCAATATCTCAATATCTCAATATCTCAATATTTTTTAATATCAGATTTTCAATTTTAATAAAAAAACATAATGAAACTTTCAGAAATATCGACCAAAGCGCCAAAACATTTCGGAAAAGAGGAAATTAAAAATTGGACTAAGGACATCGTAGAAAAGATAGGGGAATTGCAAAATCTTCTTTATGCTGAAAAGAAGCATTCTGTGCTCATCGTTTTACAAGGCATGGACGGCTCAGGAAAAGACAGCACTACCAGGGCTTTATTTCAAAATTGTAGCCCCGTAGGTGTCAACGTTACAGCTTTTAAAAAACCTACGGAAGAGGAATTTGCCCATGATTTTTTGTGGAGAGTGCATAAGGAAGTACCTGAAAAAGGGATGATTAAAGTGTTTAATCGCAGTCATTATGAGGATATTTTGATACAATATGTCCATAATTGGATTGATGATGATAAGCGTGATTTTAGAATGAAAAGCATAAATGCCTTTGAAGAATTGCTTCAAAATGATGGTAATACCACTATTATTAAGTTTTATATGCATATTTCACAGGAGGAACAGCTCAAGCAATTGACCGAACGGGTAGAAGAACCTAAAAAGCATTGGAAACACAGTGACCAAGACTGGGAAGAACGCAAATTATGGGATAAATACCGAGATGCCTACGAATATTGTCTCAATGAAAGCACTATCCCTTGGACAATATTGCCTTGCGACCATGAATGGTACAGAAACTATATTGCTGCTAAAACTGTTTGTGAAAAGTTAGAAAGTTTGAAGATGAAATTACCGCCTTTAAACTCAGAATTGTTTAAAAAATAGTTAAAATACTGAGGGGGTATGATAGAAAAAGTACGCATTGATAAATGGCTTTGGAGTGTCCGAATTTTTAAATCGCGGACGCTGGCGGGCGATATGATAAAGACGAATAAAGTCAAAGTGAACGATAGAGAGGTGAAGGCTTCCTTTTTACTCCAACGCAATGATATCATTTCGGTTAAAAAAGGGGGATTTAATTTCAGTTTTAAGGTCATTGAATTGATTGAAAAAAGGGTAGGTGCACCCATTGCCGTGAAATGTTATTTGGACACGACGCCTCCCGAAGAACTCAATAAATACAACGATTGGTTTGTGGGTAAAGCTGGGGCTGAACACCGCAACAGAGGAACGGGGCGCCCAACTAAAAAAGATAGACGTGAAATAGATGATTTCAAAGGATTTTATTTCGACGATGGCGAGGAGGAAGACTAATATACTGATTTGTAAAATATTTAAAAAAGCCTAAAGAATTGCTTGAATTCTTTAGGCTTTTTTATTGGGATGTCGTAATTTGGGCGGAGAATTTGCAATTTTAATCGACCACATACATGAGAATAATTTCTAAAACTGCCTTAGTTTTAAGCTTTTTGTTATTTTTTTTATTGACATCATGCAATGAGAAAGAAAAACCTAAAAGAGCCGAAAATCTTAAAGCCCCTGTCGCTCAAAAAATCATTAAAGAATTTGATGAATTCGGCAAAAAACGGCTTGATGAATACTTCTGGATGAATAATCCACAGGATACAAATGTTCTCAATATTTTAAAAGCTGAGAACGAATATGCCTCAAAAATGATGGCGCATACTGAGGGGTTACAGCAAAAACTTTTCGATGAAATGGTAAAGCGAGTGGAGCAATCTGCGCAGTCAGTTCCTATAAAAGAAAATGGATATTGGTATTACGATCGGTATGAAAAAGGTAAAGAATATCCTTTTTTATGTCGTAAAAAAACGGATTGGTCGGCAACGGAGGAAGTGATGTTGAACGTTTCAGAATTAGCGCAATCGCATAAGATATTTCGTTTATTTGAAAAAAAAGTTAGTCCCGATAATAACCTTTTAGCGTATTTGGTGGATACCTCGGGCGATAGGCGTAATACATTGTGTATCAAAGATTTATCGAAGGGAAAAGTGTTCTCGGATAAAATTTCAAATGTTGCGAATGGCGGCTTGGTGTGGTCAAATGATGGTAAAAGTATCCTTTATATTTTGAATGATAAAACCGTGAGAGGGTATAAGATTATGCTGCACACGCTGGGTACAGATGCTTCCACGGATAGAAATTTGTTGACTGAAAATGATAATACGTATGGGTTGAGCATTTATAAATCACAAAGTAAAAAATACGTTTTCATCTATTCACATAGCACCACAACTGATGAAATTTTGTATTTAGATGCAGACGATTTGACGAAACCATTGAAAGTGTTTTTACCTCGACAAAAGGATTTGGAATACCGAGTGAATCATTTTCAAGATAGCTTTTTTTACATCTATAATAATTTGAAAGCTAAGAATTTTAAGTTGTCAAAAACCACAGTGGATAAAACCAATTTGAAAGATTGGATAGACGTAGTGCCCCATTCGGATTCCTCTTTTTTAACGGATTATATTGTTTTAAAAAATAATATCGTCATACAGGATAAAATAGGTGGATTGAATAAAATTAGGGTCATTGATAGGGCTTCTAATACGATGGATAATGTGGATTTTGGGGAAGAAACTTATGTTTCTGATATGTATTTGGGTGATGAGGATAATTTTGAAATTGATAGTATTCGCTACAATTATGCGTCATTAACGACCCCAAACTCCGTTTTCAGATACGATTTTAAGACAAAATCTAAGACCATTTTGAAACAAGATAAAGTTTCGGACTATAATATCAGTGAATTTGAAACGAAAAGAGTGTGGGCAAAATCGAGGGATAGCGTAGATATACCCCTCAGTATTGTCTATAAAAAACAGCTTTTTAAGAAAGATGGCAGCAATCCACTGCTTTTATACGCTTATGGTTCTTACGGGATTAGTTCTGAACCCTATTTCCGACAGGACATAGTTAGCCTTTTGGATAGGGGTTTTGTGTTCGTGATTGCGCACGTTAGAGGCGGTCAGGAGTTGGGAAGGGCATGGTACGAAAAGGGCAAATTGCTTAAAAAGAAAAACACTTTTAACGATTTTATTGACGCCGCTGAATGTCTGATTGCTGAAAAGTACACCAAATCGAGAAGATTATTTGCCAATGGTGGTTCTGCGGGGGGAATGCTTATGGGAGCTGTTATCAATCAAAAACCATATTTATGGAAAGGCGTCATTGCTGAGGTTCCTTGGATGGATGTGGTTACGGATATGTATAATACCGATTTGCCACTTACCACGCTTGAATTTGAGGAATGGGGTGACCCGCGCATAAAAGAATATCATGATTATATGCTCAGTTGGTCGCCATATGATAATGTTGAAAAAGCCTATTATCCCGCTATATTGGCAACGGGTGGCTTAAATGATACGCAGGTGCCTTATTATTCACCTGCCAAATGGGTGCAAAGAGTTAGGGAACACAATACAGGAAAAAATCCAATTATTTTTAAATGCAACATGGATGCTGGACACGGTGGTCAGTCGGGTAGATTTGATAAATTCCATCTTATTTCCCTAAAATATGCTTTCATTTTGGACTGTTTGGGCATTGATGAATGATGTTTAAATTTAAGTTTTAGAGCGTTTTATGGATTAATTCTTTACGTAATGTAAAAAGTAGTATAGATTTTGTATCTATTTTATGGGGTTACAAAGCATCTATGTTGATTTTTGATGCGTATATGTCAATGAAAAATAGCTGTTTATAGCTTTTTATTAAAACTGGCATAAGAATTTCTTAATAGTTATTTATAATTATAATCCGAATATGCTCATAACCATAAAAAAACATTTTCTGATTGCACGTTGGAGTCTTCTTCCAGTCGTGCTATCGTTTTTTATGGTCATTTATACATCTTGCCACAACACGCGCATTACCTCTGTTTCAGACATTTCAGCCCCTAAAGCAGTTAAAAAAACCACGGTTTTTAAAGAGTTTGGTCATGAAAGGAAAGATGATTATTACTGGATTAGAAACAATACTGACACGACTACTCTCAATCTTTTAAAGGCTGAAAATGCGTATGCGGATAGAATATTGGCGCGCACGGAAAAACTTCGCCAAACATTATTGGATGAATTGGTGACAAGTTCAAAAAGTACTGTGATTACGGCACCCATGAAAAGTCGTGGTTATTGGTATTACAGCCGCATGGAATCGGGGCGTGAATTTCCGATTCATTATCGTAAAAAAGACAATTGGAATGCACCCGAGGAAATGATTTTGAATTTGGATAAAATTGCGAAGGGTTTCAAAGTATTTAGAATGCCGCAATTTCAAGTCAGTCCTGATAATAATTACATCGCTTTTATGGTGGATACCGTGGGCGATAGAAATTATACCATTTTTATTAAAGACCTCAGAACAGGTAAATACGCAGAAAAAAGTAATCGAAATATCAATAGTGGGGGTTTTTTCTGGGCAAATGACAGTAAAACCATTTTTTATATTCAAAATGATAAACTTCAACGCGGGTATCGATTACTGACTCATAAACTTAATACTGAATTTGAAACTGATAAACTTGTTTATGAGGAAATAGACAATGTTTACTGGTTAACGCTCACCAAATCTCGAAGTCGGGAATATATCTTTTTAACCTCTGAAAGCTATGTGGCTACAGAGGTCGCTTATTTTAATGCCAATAAGCCAGATGACACTACGAGAAACGTCATGATACCGCGTAAAAATGGTATTTTGTATTATGTCAATCACTACAAAGAAGACAGCTTTTATATTTTTAATAATCAGAAAGCCACCAATTTTAAATTATCCAAGGCACCCCTCAGTACTACGAGCATTGAAAGCTGGAAAGATGTCATTCCCCACAGCGACTCATCGTTATTGATGAAATATGAAATATTAGACGATTATATCGTATTTCAAAATCGGGTAAATGGCTCTATTTTAATTAATATCCTTGAAAAAGCCACAAATTCCATTAAAAAAGTGGATTTTGATGAGGAATCGTACAATGCAGAATTTTACGTAGCAGATTTCGATAATCTTAAATTAGATTCCATTCGTTACAATTATCAGTCCCTCAAAACGCCTTTTTCGACCTTCAAATATGATATAAAAACAAGGAAAAAGACATTGCTTTCACAAGATGTGATTGAAAACTATAACCCTAAAAATTACGCTACAAAAAGGATATTAGTGCCTTCGCGGGATGGTGAACACATACCCGTTTCGCTCGTTTACAAAAAAGGTGCTTATTCGTCGAACGGGAAAAAACCTTTGATTTTGACTGTTTATGGCGCTTATGGCGTCAATTACGAAGCCGATTTTAGCCCAGAGATAATCAGTCTTTTGAATAGAGGCGTTGCTTTTGCCATTGCACATGTGCGTGGTGGTCAAGAATTGGGTCGAAAATGGTATGAAGATGGCAGGGCTTTAAAAAAGAAAAATACTTTCAATGATTACATAGATTGCGCTGAATATTTAATTAAAAATCAATACGTCGCACCCGATAAATTATGTGCCGATGGCATGAGTGCGGGCGGATTAGTGGTTTGTGTCGCAGCCAATGAACGCCCTGATTTGTTTAGAGTGATGACGCCCGAATTGCCTTGGACGGATGCTATCACAGACGCTTATGATGTCACTTTGCCGCTAACTTCGCAAGAGTGGGAGGAATGGGGTGATGCCCGAAATGAAGCCACTTACGATTACATGAAAGGATGGTCGCCTTACGATAATATTAAAAAAGCGGCTTATCCCGCTATTTTGACAACAAGTGCTTTTTATGATACCCAAGTCCCTTATTACAGCCCAGCTAAATGGGCTTTGAAATTGAGGGATAATAATACGGGTACTCACCCAATAATTCATAGATGTCTCTTAGAAACGGGTCATGCAGGCCCCAGTGGACGTTACGAAGCTTTTCGTGAAATGGCAATTAAATACGCCTTTATCCTTACTGAGCTTGGTATAAAGAAATAATTTAGGGCAATATTTTTTTAAAATTGCCCATTAAAACCATAAAAACCCACAACTTTGAGAGAAGTTGTGGGTTTTTATGTCTGAATAGTGTAAGGTATATTTTTAGTCTTATTTTAACTTTAAAAACATGAAATAAAAGGGACTCGCAAATATAAAAACGCTTATTTTTGCACGCTTTTTTAAAACTGTTTTAAGTTTTGAGTTTCAAGTTTTGAGTTTTTCTATTACTCAAAACTTGAAACCCAAAACTCAAAACTCAAATTATGAATAATTATGTCTAAAATTCTCATTATTGGTGCGGGTGGCGTTGGTCAAGTAGTTGTCCACAAATGTGCGCAACACCCCTCAGTATTCAGCGAGATTATGCTCGCAAGCCGTACTAAATCCAAGTGCGATAAAATAGCAGAAGGCGTAAAAGCGCAATATGGTGTAGATGTGAAAACGGCGGGGATTGATGCCGAAGATGTACCTGCTTTGACGGCTCTTTTGAAAGAATATCAGCCAGTAATGGTGATTAATGTGGCATTGCCCTATCAGGATTTGACTATCATGGATGCGTGCCTCAATGCAGGGGTTCACTACTTGGATACCGCCAATTATGAGCCAAAAGATGTCGCAAAATTCGAATATTCGTGGCAATGGGCGTATCAAGAGCGTTTCAAAGAAGCGGGTTTGATGGCAGTTTTGGGTTGTGGTTTTGACCCGGGTGTGACGAATGTGTACACAGCTTATGCCGCCAAACACCATTTCGATGAAATACATGAACTTGATATTGTAGATGCCAACGCAGGTTCGCACGGCAAGGCATTCGCGACGAATTTTAATCCTGAAATTAATATTCGTGAAATCACTCAAAACGGGCGCTATTTTGAAAATGGAGAGTGGATTGAAATTCCACCACATAGCGTAAAAATGGATTTAAATTATCCCGAAATTGGTCCTAAGCCAAGCTATATTATCTACCACGAGGAGCTTGAAAGTTTGGTTAAAAACTTCCCAACGTTGAAACGCGCTCGTTTTTGGATGACATTTGGAGATGAATATTTAACGCATCTTCGTGTGATTCAAAATATCGGGATGGCGGGTATTGAGCCGATTGATTTTCAAGGTCAAAAAATCATTCCATTGGAGTTTTTAAAGGCAGTTTTACCAAATCCGGGTGATTTAGGTGAAAATTATACTGGTTGGACGTCCATCGGTTGCCGCATTAAAGGCATCAAAAATGGTGAAGAAAAGACATATTACGTTTATAATAATTGCAGCCACAAAGCCGCTTACGAAGAGACGGGCACTCAAGGCGTCAGCTATACAACAGGCGTTCCAGCAATGATTGGTGCCATGATGATGGTGACAGGCGAGTGGAAAGGAGCCGGCGTTTGGAACGTCGAGCAACTCAATCCAGACCCATTCATGGCAAAATTGAATGAATACGGTTTGCCTTGGCATGAGCAACACAATGTGGATTTGGAGGTTTAAAAACTGAATTTGAGCGCTATTATAACTCAAAATTGCAATATAAATAGCAATTTTAAAGACAGAATTAGATAGGTTTTCATGAAATCTATCTATTTCTGTTTTTATACATCTTTTCAGTAGGCATAATTAGACGCGTTAACTAATGAAAAAATTTGAAATTTCAATAATTGGTGAATTCCACACAAATCATAACGAGGATTTTCTTGTTATAGAAGAAATGGGTGACGACAAATTGCTCATAGCAGTGATGGATGGCTGTAGTATGGGAAAAGAAAGTTACTTTTCCTCCGTTTTGGTTGGTAAAATTTTAAGGAAGATTTCGAAGGGTATTGATTATAAAGAGTTCATAAATAAAAGTGATACCACGCTAACTGAATATTTGAAAACAATTACTCAAGAATTATTTGTTACTTTAAGAGAACTTAAAAATCAGCTTTTGCTTGAAAAAGAAGAGCTCTTAAGCACGCTGATTATTGGGGTAGTTAGCATAAAAGATAGAAAAGCTGAAATACTTGCTATCGGTGATGGCTTAATTTGTTGCAATGGTATTTACACTGAGTATGACCAAGATGATAGACCTGATTATTTGGGTTATTATTTAGATGATAAATTTGAAGATTGGTTTGAAGTACAAAAACAGCATTTGAGTTGTAGTGATATTAAAGATTTGAGCATTTGTACTGACGGCATCCTTAGTTTTAAAACATTTGACAATAGATACTATAAGCCAGTTAATGAAATTGAAATTATTGATTTCTTATTGCAAAATACTGAGGGGGTAGATACCGAAAAGATGTTTCACAAAAAACTGATGAAAATTGAAAAAGATTGGGGGGTAAAACCGACGGATGACTTATCAATAATAAGAATAATTTACGCATAAAATTGTTTGACTTTAAAAAGAAATAAATGAATTTTGATAAAATACCTTCTCCTTGTTATGTTTTAGATGAAAAACTCCTTCGCAAAAACCTTGAACTCATGAAGCGCGTGAAAGACGAATCAGGGGCGAGCATTATAGTGGCTTTCAAAGGTTTTTCGATGTGGAGTACTTTTAAGATGGTGCGTAAATACCTTGATGGTGCAACCGCGTCCAGCACCCACGAGGCTCGTTTGTGCTTTGAGGAAATGAAATCGTTGGCGCACGCTTATTCTGCGGTGTATTTTCCGAATGATTTTGATAAAATAATGGATTATTCGAGCCATATCAGTTTCAATTCATTGAATGAGTTTCATCGGTACTACCCCTCAGTACTGAAGTATAAAAAGCATAAAATTAGCTGTGGCATCCGCATCAATCCTGAATTTTCAGTCGTTGAAACGGATTTGTACAATCCCGGAAAAGCTGGCAACCGCTTGGGTACAGATATTAAGAATATTGGTGAAATACTGCCCAAGGGCATTGAAGGCATTCATGTACATTGTTTATGTGAGTCAAGTGCCGAAGATACTGAGGGGTTGCTCAATGCGGTAGAAACGAAGTTGGGATATTTTTTAAAAGAAATAAAATGGCTCAATATCGGCGGCGGTCACTTGATGACAAAAACTGGTTACGATGTCGATTACCTCATAAAAGCATTAAAAGCCTTTAAAAACCGCCATCCACACCTTGATTTGATATTGGAACCGGGCAGCGCAGTGGGGTGGGATACAGGCGTTTTAAAAAGTACAGTATTAGATATTGTTGATAATCATGGCGTGAAAACGTTGATGCTCGATGTGAGTTTCACCGCCCACATGCCCGATACGCTTGAAATGCCCTATCGCCCGCGCATCAGAGGCGCCAGCGACCCCGTTGAAGGCAAACCCACTTACCGAATCGGTGGCACAAGCTGTTTGAGTGGCGATTACATGGATTTTTACAGCTTTGAAAAGGAAGTGCAAGTCGGCGATACCATCATCTTGGAAGATATGATTCACTATACAATGGTGAAAACAAGTATGTTCAACGGTGTACCGCACCCAAGCATTGGCATTTGGACTGAAAAAGATAAGTTCAAATTGGTGAGAGAATTTAAATATAAGGATTATAAAAATCGATTATCATAAAAATATAATTGTGGCATTTCGACTTTTGAGATGCCACGATTTTCAAACAAACACTTATCGAGAAACTAACTAATACCTCCCAAAATGGCTAAAAAAATCAACAAAGACTCATCAAAAAACACCAAAAGAAAATCCTCAAAAGATATCAATAATCCGCATGACAAGATATTCAAAGCCACCTTTGGTATGCGGTCGGTCATTAGAGGATATTTGATTGACATTTTTCCTAAAAAATTCACGGATTTATTGGATTTGGAGTCACTTGAACGTGAATCAGAATCATATATTTCAAAAGATTTGGAGGAGACTTTCTCTGATTTAGTGTGGCGATGCAAATTAAAGACTGGGAGACAGATTTTAATATCTTTTTTATTTGAGCATAAAAGCTATAAACCAAAGCGCCCGCACCTGCAGTTAGGAGAATACCAATTTGGGGCTTATAATATTCAAAATCGAGCGGATCCTAATGAACCACTGGTACAACTTGTGCCAATTATTGTTTACCACGGACAAGAAAATTGGGAACTTATTGAGCCTTTCGAGAGTTATTTTGAGGAGATGGAATTGTCATTCGGAAATTTTTTGCCAAAATTTGACTTTATTCTAACCAATATTCAAAGTTATTCTGACGATGCGATTCAAACATTTCAAGACCGATTCTTAGAAAAAATATTTACAGCTTTTAAACATTATTGGGATAAAACATTCATCAGAGATCATTACGCTGAATTGTGGTTATCGAGTTATCCTAATTTTGAAAACGAAGAAACTTCTTTTTTTATTCATGCCTTTGGCGTATATTTGTCAACAATTGCTGGGGAGATTTCAGAAGAAGAAATCATTATCCAACTTGAAAATATTAGTAAAAATTCTTTAAAATCTACCGACATGTTAGCATCAGAACGTTTTCTAAAATCGCTTGAAAAGAAAGGAGTACAAGAAGGTCGCCAAGAAGGACGTCAAGAAGGTCGCCAAGAAGGTCGCCAAGAAGGTCGCCAAGAAATTATATTCAACATATACGTAGAAACAGGTTGGTCAGCGAAGAAAATTTCCGATATTACTAAATTTCCGGAGCAATATATTCAATCGGTTATTGACAGCTTTGAGAAAGTAAAAAAATCTTGAATTAAGAATGATCATAAATCTCAAAAGCTGTGTTGGTGCTTATTCAACACAGCTTTTAATTTCTTAACAAATGAAACAGACAATCTATCTAATAAGTGGTTTAGGTGCCGATGAACGGGTTTTTAAAAACTTGAATTTTGGAGACTTTGAACCACATTTTATTAAATGGATTGAACCTTTTAAAAATGAGAATTTGCCTGATTATGCGAAACGGTTATTGCCTGAAATCACAACTGAAAAACCCCTTATTGTAGGTGTCTCATTTGGAGGAATGATTGCTGTTGAGATATCAAAACTAATTTATTATCCAAAAGTTATAATCGTTTCTTCTGCTCAAACCAAAAAAGATATTCCTGAGATTTATAGGTTTTTAGGTTCTTTAAAAATTCATTATTTTATCCCTTCTTTTATCTTAAATTCTGCAAATTTTATTACTTATTGGTTATTTGGTGTTACAACATTTGAAGATAAAAAACTATTAAAAGCTATCTTAGAAGATACCAATATCCACTTTTTAAAATGGGCTTTATTGGCAATTTCAACGTGGAAAAATGAGACAATGAATGATGATATTATTCATATTCACGGCAATAATGATAAAATTTTGCCTTTGAAGAATATTCACTCTGTTGATTTTAAAGTTGTAAATGGCGGGCATTTAATGATTTTGAATAAGGCACAAGAAATAAACTCAATACTAAAAAATCTGACTACTGACTACTGATAAACTGACTTTTATATATGACCATCCAACAAGCCCAACTCGACCTCATCGAAGCATTGACCCCTCAGTATGGAGAAGGTGAAGCCCAAAGTATGAGTCGCATCGTTTTTGAAGATTATTTTAATATAAAATCCAATAATGAAAACGATGAAAACGTATTCCAGACCTTTTTAAAAGGAGATTTTGAAACAATCAAAGACCGTTTACTAAGGGGGGAGCCTGTGCAATATGTAGTGGGTTTCGCTTGGTTTTATGGTTTGAAATTTAAGGTCAATAACAGCGTTTTGATACCACGCCCTGAGACGGAGGAATTGGTAGAATGGGTTTTAGAAACGGCTAAATCACTACAAAAAGCGGGTAAAAAAGTCAAAATATTGGATATTGGTACGGGTAGCGGATGTATTCCAGTGACTTTAAAAGTGAAAAATCCGAATATAGATGTCAGTGCTGTAGATATTAGTGAATCGGCTTTGATTACCAGTAGCCGCAATGCTTACCGACATGGTGCGGAAATTGATTTTAAAAGAATAGATATTTTAGACACTTCGGCTTGGGCTGATTTAGGTGATTTCGATATAATAGTCAGTAATCCGCCCTATATTCCTCACGCTGAAAAAGCATTGATGGAAGGCAATGTTTTAGATTTTGAACCACATTTAGCACTATTTGTGGATGACGATGATGCTCTCATTTTTTATGAAAAAATAGCTGATTTCGCTTTAAAACACTTGGATACTGAGGGGGGGGGATTGTTTTTTGAATGCAATCAATATAACGCTCACGATGTTATTAAAATGCTACAATTGAAAGGTTTTAAAAATGTGGAATTGCGAAAAGATATGAGTGGGAACGATAGGATGATTAAGGCTGATTATTGATCGTTTTATCTTATCAAATACTAGATTTTCATGCCCAACCCAAGTCGTATTTGATAGTTATAAGGTAAAAAAGTAGCTTTTATCTCGTTTTGATTTCTTGCAGCAATCGGTAAAACGGGGTTGCTATAATAGCCATATCTCATTGAAACTGCAAAAACTGGAATGGGTATGTTGATGTCAATAAAGCAGTTTTTATTAATGTTATGGATGAAACGGGGTACTACTGCGAAAATATTATTCAATTCAACTGATTTAAGAGGGAAATTGGCGGTAGTTAAAGGTATTACTCTATTGATTGAAATAAAAGGTTCAATCGATGTGCCTAAATAGATGCGGCTATTGCCTTTTGACTTTTTAAAAATTGGGAAAGCGTATTCAAATCTGGTCCCTATTCTCATTTCAAACACTTTTTCGCTATTATAAATAGGATTAGTTATCATAAAAGCGGAATCAATAATGGTAATCGTATTCAATTGTTCTTTATATCTCAACCCCATTAATGACAGTGATAATTCAGTAAAACACTCATTTTTATAAAATTTAGCATATCCAAAGGAGGGGTAAAATCCCATATCTTTTCTTGTAAATGAGCTTGATAATACATTTAATGAACCAGTGCTCATAAAATCTGAATTGTAATCAAAAGTCTTGAAATCCAGAAAGATTTTCAATGCTTTAGTCTTTAAAGGACTTTTGACAGCTGTTTTTTTATGTGAAACAGTATCGACATTTTGGGAATATAGGGAAGTTTTGAACGTAAAAAAGCATAGAAATACACTTAGAAGGAATGTAATTTTTAGCATAATATAGAATTTTAAAGGTAATATTCAATGGATTTTAAAATCTAAAAACAGAACGTTGTCACTTTTAAAAAAGTATTGGAAGGAGAAATTTTAAGTAAAATTACCGAATTTACTGAGGGGGGTGTTGATTTTAATTTTTCGAAACTCAGATTTTTATGCCCAACCCAAGTCGTATTTGATAATTATAAGGTAAAAATGTGCCTATTGTGCTGGTTTTCCTCCTCGCATTTGTGGGTAAGATTGGGTCGTTAATGAATTCGTGCTTAATGGCATAAGAGTAAAAAGGTAGCGGAATATTGAAATCAATGAAGCAGCTTTTACTGATATTTAGAATATATCGAGGAGTGATTGCGAATATCGTATTGAGTTCGGAATAAGATTGATTGAAGGTTTTGTCATTAAGTGGCGAAGTTTTGAATATAAAAATATTGGGTTCACCTGATATGCCTACATAGAAACCACTTTCGTTTTTTGTGTTTTTTAAAATTGGCAATACATATTCAAATCGAGTTCCCATTCTTAATGAAAAATTTCTCTGTTTTAACGGGAATAAAAATAAAACATTATTGAAAGAATCTCTAAAAGATGTTATAAATCCTTCAATTTCTCTGTTGCTAATGCCCATAAAAGATAGTGAAACTTCCAAAAAATGGTCATTTTTGAAGAATTTTGAGTAGCCAAATGAAAGGAAAATACCTACTTCTTTTTGTTTGAATTTATTGATTTCAAAAAAATTTGACATAGAGCCTGTAATCGTATGGTCAAAATTAGAAACATAGTTGAATGTTTTGAAATCTATGTAGCTTTTGATTGCTTTTATCGGTTTTTCATGCTTAAATGAGGATTTTTTCTGCAAAACCGTATCCGCATTTTGAGAAAATAGGGGAGTATGGAATATAAAAAAGCATAAAAATGCACTTGAAATGGAGGTAATTTTTGACATGATTTAGAATTTTAAAGGTAATATTCAATGGATTTCAAAAGCTGAAAACAGAACGTTTTCACTTTTAAAAAAAGTATTGGAAGGAGAAATTTTAATTAAAATTACCGAATTTACTGAGGGGGGTGTTGATTATTTTTTTGCTCTTTGACAAAATTAGCGGAATGTTACTTTTGTCATTCTGAGCGCAGCGAAAGAATCTGTATACGTAGTTCATTTTCAATACGTTATACAGATTCTTTGGCTGCGCTCAGAATGACAAAAGCGATTCATCGAAAAATTGTCAAAGAGCCATTTTTTTTAAAAGATAAACTTCTCTTCGTACAGTTTTATGCTGTATTCAATGATATTTTGAGCCTCCTCTTTATTTAAAAAATGAGGGACGGTCACTGTTTTTCCTTCCAATTTCGTATAATTTTCAAAGAAATTGCGGAGTTCTTCCTTGAAAGTTTGGGGTAATTCGTCGATATCATTGATGTGGGATACTGAGGGGTCTGATTCTACAACGGCTATAATTTTATCGTCAGGAATGCCTTGATCAATCATGCGCATGACGCCAATCACTTTTGTAGAAACCAATGTAAGAGGGACTAAAGTGACTTGAGTGAGCACTAAAATATCCAA
Source organism: Saprospiraceae bacterium (assembly GCA_031381715.1). Lineage (GTDB taxonomy): Bacteria > Bacteroidota > Bacteroidia > Chitinophagales > Saprospiraceae > JAAFJT01. Next base: position 3,182 of record JANMYC010000939.1, on the reverse strand, counting down.
TGGATCGCCATCATCAAATAGGGTTTGAGGAATGATGCCGTAATGAGTGGGGTACATCATCGAGCCATAAAGCACTCTATCGAGCTTGATTAAGCCACTGTCTTTATCAATTTCGTACTTGGCGCGGCTTCCTTTCGGTATTTCAATGATGGCATTGACAATACTTGGGGGATTTCTACCAATGGGGACTTCGTGCCACGGATGTTTTATCATTATTTGGATTTGCGTTTGCGTTCGGCTTCTTCTTTTTTGCGTTTGGCTTCTCTTTTGAGGTAGGCTTCGCGTTCTTCCCTTTCACGGTCTCTTTCGCGCTCTAAGTAAGCGGCTCGTTTTTCTTTTTCTTCTTTTACGCGCAGGGCTTCGCGTTTGAGGTAGCCATCGCGTTTTTCTTTTTCTGCTTGGATGCGTTCAGCTTCTTCTTTTTGGCGAAGGGCTTCTCTTCTTCGGTAAGCTTCGGCGGCGCTAATATCTTCGTCCTTTTTAGGTTCTGGCTTGACTTCCACTTTGGGTGCTTCTGGCGTGGGAATTATGGCAGCTTTATCGGCGGGTGAAGCCAGTGCTACGGACTTAGTATCTGAACTGACTGTTGTTTTAGGCTTTTCAATATTTTGTTTTTGAGAATTATCGGCAAGTAATTTAGTATCATTTTGACGTACTAAAGTTAACCACTGCTCCTTACCCTTGTAATTCATTTCTAAAACCAAGGTGTCACCCACAAGATGCTGTATTTTAACGATTTTTTGAGAGGCTTTTTCACGTATTTTATCCTGAGTGTAGAGGTGGTTTTTTTTAATATAAAACTCGCCCGCTTCGTGTACATTCAAAGTAGAGTTAAAAGTATAGCTGCCGTTGGGCATGAATTCAAGGTTGACGGGTGTATTAGTTAGCGGAACGAGGTCATCACATTCTACCAATTGGGAAGCGTTCCATTTTCCGACAATGGCGCGTTCTTTCTCATTTTTACAAGATATTAGTGCAATTAAAAATAAAGTCAGTATGCTTAGTCTCATTATTAAGTAGTTGGGCTAAAATAAAGGTGGTTTTCTTTCTAAGTCGGCTCTTAAAATGGTATAAAAATCTCTGCTCTGCTCCGTTTTTATATCATTTTAAGCCCGACAGAAAACCACGTTTACTTTCATACGCCTGCTTAGTTAGTAAAAAAAAATCAATTTTAACCATTAAATCGGTTTTAAAATGCAACAAAATGCCTTTCAAAACCTTGATAATTCATAAAAAAATAAGAATGTAAAATACTGATTATCAATCAAATAAATCAAAATACATCAATACTAATTACCATATTTTATTGAAAATAGAGAACAAATTTAGTAAAAACTCTCAAATAGTAATACATAATTTTAAAATTGAATCGTTCATGTACAGGCTTTTACTTACTTTTGTCTACTTAAACCATTAGTTTTATTTATATTTGATTTTAGTGTAAAATATTGAATTGTCTATGTTGTCCATATTTAAAAAAGAAATCAGTTCATTTTTTTCGTCTTTGATTGGCTATATCGTTATCGTGGTCTTTCTTATTTTATTGGGTTTGTTGTTGTGGATTTTTCCGACGACGAGTTTAATCAATCAAAATTTTGCCACGCTTGACCAGCTTTTTGATTTAGCGCCCATGATTTTTACTTTTCTTATTCCTGCTATCACCATGCGCTCATTTGCGGAGGAGCAACAGACGGGTACAATTGAGTTTTTAAATACAAAACCGCTTTTAGATATTGAAATCATTATTGGAAAGTACTTGGCTTGTTTGAGTTTAGTGCTTTTTGCCCTTTTACCGACCTTGATTTATTACATAACGATTTATCAATTGGGTTCGCCCAAAGGGAATCTGGATAGCGGCGCGATAATGGGCAGTTATATTGGCTTGATTTTATTGGGCGGAATTTTTACGGCTATTGGTATATTTGCTTCTTCGCTGACCAATAATCAGATTATTTCGTTTTTATTAGCCGCTTTTTTATGTTTTTTCATGCATTGGGGCTTCGATTTTATGAGCCAATTGCCCTTTTTTGTGGGCAAGGGCGACGACATTGTTCAAATGGTGGGTATTGATTCTCATTACAGGTCTATTTCAAGGGGAATTGTGGTGGTTTCGGATGTGGTTTATTATATCTCTGTGATTGCATTTTTTCTCATTTTGACGAAGATTTCTTTGGAGAGGAGGAACTGGTAATTTGAACATACCCCCTCAGTATTACGTTGAATTTGAAAGTGTTTTTTAGTATTTTTTAAATTTAAAACGGTTAAAACATGACTTCACAACATCTCAAACTCATTTTTACGGGTTTTTTTATGGCGTTCTGCCAAATCATTTCAGCCACCAATCCACAAGATGGCTACGAGTTAAAAGTAAAAGTTGATAACTACAAGGAGGATACCCTTTTTTTAGGTTATCCAATGGGCAATCAATTTTACATTAAAGACACTGCTTTATTGGATAAAACGAGTGGTTTTTACATCTTTAAAGGTGAGAAAAAACTGCCTTCGGGCATATATTTTCTGATGATGGAAAAAACGACGAATCTTTGTGAACTGGTTATTTCTGACGAAGAGGAACAATATTTTACGATAAAAACCAATAAAAACAATCCTGTCAAAGAGATTCAACTAAAAACATCACCTGAAAATGAACTGTTTTTTGATTATCTCAAGTATTTAAATAAAAAATCCAAGGAGGTCGAAGAAATCAAAAAAGAATCTCAAAAAGATTCCGTGAAAACGGTTTTAAAACTTTCAAAAATTGATAAGGATGTCAAAATTTATCAAGCAGAATTGGTAAAAATGCACGATAAAACCTTGACGGGGAAGTTCGTAAAGTCAACTTTAGACATCGAAATTCCGGCTTTTGAAGATGTGAAAAATGAAAAAGAAAAGAATGTAAATAAGTATTTTTACTATAAAAAACACTATTTTGATAACGTTGAGTTGGGCAATCCTGCCCTTTTGCGGACACCTACTTTATATCAAAAAGTGAATACTTACGTCGAGCAATTAACGCCTGCGCATCCCGATTCTATAATTCAGTCACTGAATCATGTTTTTAACCTGATGCAACCTCAATCTGAAACGTTTCAGTTTTATTTTCTGCATTATTTTAATAAATACGCTAAAGACAAATGAGTTGTAATAGCATCATATCCAACCAAATTGGCTTTAGCGTATTT
>JANMYC010000918.1:0-2350 GCA_031381715.1 Saprospiraceae bacterium | reverse complement strand
ATTGGATAAAATGGCGCGTTTGGTCAATTTGCATCGTCACGCGGGGGTGCAGGCTAAGAATTTTGAATTGGTTATTGTTATTCACTTCAACGCTTCTCCGATGATTTTATCAGATGAAGCCTACCAAAAGAAATTTGGCGTACCGAATCCCAATACGCGTTTAATCAATGAAATGGCTGAAAATGGGGTTAAATTTTATATTTGTGGTCAATCGCTCTATAAACGTAAACTGGATAAAGAGCCTCGGAATCCGAATATCAAACCCATTTTGTCGGCTATGTTAGGCATTACGACTTTACAAATGAAGGGCTATGCGTTCTTGCCTTAAATGATACCCCCTCAGTATAAATGCCTTTTTTGAACTTTAATGAGCATTAGCTAAACAACAATTTATGTATATGGAAAGATTAATTAAAATATTTAAAGTGCTGTTAATCAGTATTTTAGGTTTGATTTTAATAGTGTCAGCTTTATTCGGTTATCGAGACAAACCCCTTGAAGAGTTAAAATTGAAATACGCCCAATCACCCTCTGCTTTTATTAAAATGGATGGTATGGACGTACATTATCGCGATGAAGGCAACCCTTTGGATACCCTGCCTTTGGTTTTAATCCACGGTACAAGCTCCAGTTTGCATACTTTTGATGATTGGACGAACGCTTTAAAGAGCACTCGGCGAGTGGTGAGAATGGATATCCCGGCGTTTGGCTTGACGGGGCCATTTCCCGATAGGAATTATTCAATGAATCATTATGTGGCTTTCATGGAGCATTTTCTTCAAATAAAGGGCATAAAACGCTGTATTTTAGGTGGTAATTCATTAGGCGGACAAATTGCATGGCATTTTACGGCTAAAAATCCAGATATGGTTGAAAAACTTATTTTGATAGATGCAGCAGGTTATCCTTTGGATTCTAAAAGTGTTCCGATTGCATTTAGATTGGCTCGAAAGCCCATTATAAATAAAATAATCACTTTTATAACGCCCCGTTTTATTGCTAAATCGAGTCTTGAAAATGTTTATGCTGATAAAACAAAGGTTTCGGACGCACTTGCGGAGAGATATTTCGACATGGCATTACGCACAGGAAACCGACAAGCCTTGGTGGATAGAATGTCCATGTCCATGGATACGAATGGTATTGCTTCAATAAAAAATATCCAAACGCCCACGCTCGTCCTCTGGGGAGAGCAAGATATGTTAATTCCCGTGCAAAATGCCAACCTTTTTCACAATGATTTGCCGAATGATACTATGGTTATTTTGAAAAATGCGGGTCATGTGCCTATGGAAGAAAGCCCGAAGGAGAGTTTGGAGGTGGTTTTGGAGTTTTTGAGGAGGTAGAATTTTTAGTTTATTTTTTTTTCGTATAAATCACATAGGAAAAAAAGTTTCTTTTGGGCAATAACTTACTAAAAAAATCACGAACTTGCACCAGAATTAGATTTTGAGAATATGCAACTAAAAGAAAAAATTAGTATAGATGAGTTTGATGGAAAACTCTTTAAAGTCCGACTTGTTGAGCCTGACGATAGTAAAAAGGCTATTTTGAGGAGGTTCAATTTGGTGATTTTTTATTGATATAAAACACGTTAGTTAATAATGAGAAGCGATGTTTGGACAAGAGAACAATTAATTGTTGCGTTGAATTTGTATTGGAAAATACCATACAATAAAATAAGTGGAAGTTCCAACAATCAAATAAAGGAGGTTTCTGCACTTATTGGTAGAACACCTGCTGCATTAGCTTATAAATTAATGAATTTTACGAGCTTAGATTCTGAGAGGCAAGGTAATGGAAATAGAGGTAAAAGTGGCGCGGGTTCAGCAGATAAAGTTATTTGGAACGAATATCTTGGAGAATGGGAAAGATTAGCAATTGATAGTGCAAATATTCTATCACAAATACAGAATCAATCAATTGAAAAAATTATTGATATTGAGCATGAATTGAAAAATATAGTAGGAAAAGAAAAAGAACGTTTAGTTAAAATTCGGATAAATCAAAATGATTTCAGACAGAGAATTTTAGCGTCTTACAACGGTAAATGTTGTATTACGGGCTTAGATATTCCAACATTGTTAATTGCCAGTCATATTATCCCGTGGTCAAAAAATGAACATGAAAGATTGAATCCCCGTAATGGTTTATGCTTAAATTCTATCCATGATAGAGCGTTTGATAAAGGCTTAATTACTATTACAAATGATTTTAAAATCAAGTTGTCAGATGCTATTTTAGCAAAAGAAAAAGACGAAACTATTCAAAAATATTTCTTTGCTCATAGAAATCAAACTATAAATTTACCAGACAGGTTTATCCCGTCTGCTGAATTTTTAGAATATCA
>JANMYC010000886.1:0-2629 GCA_031381715.1 Saprospiraceae bacterium | reverse complement strand
TAGTATTAAAAGTGAATAACTAAAAGTGAAAAGTGTGATGTTTTGCCCAAACAATCGGGATGTTACAGCACTTTTCACTTTTAGTTATTCACTTTTCACTTTTCACTTTTCACTAAGCTTCTTCTTCCTGCATTTTCTGCTGCTCAAACATTTCAAAATAATATCCCCTATTGGCAATGAGTTCTTCATGAGTGCCTTGCTCAGAAATTTCACCGTGTTCAAGTACGATAATTTTATCAAATTGCAATAAGCCATAAATGCGGTGCGTGATGATGATAGCCGTTTTATCCGCTAAGGCATTATTCAAGTAGCCTAAAATCGTTTGCTCAGTAGTCGTGTCCACCGCTGAAAGGCAATCATCAAGCAAAACAATATCGGGCTGTTTGATAAGTGCTCTTGCAATCGAAACCCGTTGCTTTTGACCGCCCGATAGCGTTACACCACGTTCACCCACAACTGTTTTGAACCCCTCAGTCAAACCCATAATATCGTCATAAACGGCTGCATGGCGGGCAAATTCTTCAATTTCTTCTTGTGTAGCATCCGCTTTTCCGAATGCAATATTGCCTGATACGTCATCCGAAAATAAGAAAACATCTTGTGGCACGTAACCCACTCGCTGGCGCAATGTGTTGATATCCCAAGATTTTATGGGCTGTCCATCTATATTGATGACCCCCTCAGTAGTATCGTACATTCTGACCAACAAATCAGCAATTGTGGTCTTTCCACTGCCTGTACGCCCAATTATTGCCATTTTCCCCCCTTTTTTTAAGTGAAAATTGACATTTTTTAAGCCCACAATACCCGTATCGGGATACGTAAAACTGACATTTTTAAACTCAATATCCCCTTCAAAAGTTTTTCCTTGGGCCAAATTCAGTGTTCCAGTGTTTTTAATATCTGCTTCAGTTTTTAAAAATTCGTTGATGCGTTTCATGGAGGCCGCCGCTTGTTGCGTGAGCGATGCAATCCAGCCAATGGAAGTGACGGGCCAAGTGAGCATATTCACATAAATCACAAATTCTGCAATATTTCCTGGGGTAATATTTCCTGCTACCACCTGCAATCCACCCACATACACCGTGATAATCGTACTCGCTCCAATGCAGAGAAGCATAACCGGAAAAAAAGCATTATCAATTTGAGCCAAACGGAGGGCTTTACCCTTATAAATTTCACTTTGTTCAGCAAAATGATTGATAATCGGCTCTTCTCTCACATAACTTTTCACCACTCTGATACCCGAATATGCCTCTTGTGCCGAAGAAGTCAAAACCGCTAATTGTTGCTGAATTTTCTCACTCCTTTTACTAATTTGAGTGCTGACATAATAGATTCCAATCACTAAAAATGGAATCGGAATAAGACTATAAAGAGTCAAAGTCGGGCTTACGCTCACCATCGAATAAATTGTCAACGTAAAAAGCGTAACCAGATTAGCACCGTAAAGAATGGTGGGACCCAAATAATTCCGCACTTTATTCACGTCTTCGGTGATGCGGCTCATCATATCGCCCGTATTATTGCGCTTGTAAAACGATAAACTCAAATCTTGATAATGGTCAAATACAGTTTTTCTCAAATCGTATTCAATCAAACGACTCATTACGATGATGGTTTGGCGCATGAAATACATGAAAATACCCATTAAAAGCGCTAAAACAAGCACAATGCCGCCAAAAAGCATCAAACTTTTACTTAAAATAGCGTACAAAGCCGCTTGTGATTCAAAGCCATCGAAATTTTTGTAAAGGTTTATATTGTCCACCACGAGGTCAAGTGCCTTGCGGAGCATTTGAGGTTGAAGTATGCGAAAATAATTGGAGATGGTCACGAAAGCGACGCCGCCTAATAAATGCCATTTATATTGCCAAAAATAGGCATTCAGAGATTTGAGTTCTTTCATTATAATAGGAGTGACCCGTTTTTTTACGGGTAAAATTGGATATTAAAAATCACTACAAAATTAACCATTTTTGGAGAGAAAAGTTGAGATTTGAAGTCTATTAATTCTTTTTAAAACCGGAATATCGAAAATCAGTTAATCTTGCCCAATTTCCAAAACATCTTTTGGCAGTTGTTTGGTGGCTTTTGCGCCCAATTCTTTTATTTTTTCCGCTCTTCCAATCAAGGTATCGCCATATTTTTTTGAATCATTGAGCTTATTCATAGCATCGTGGTAAGAAGATTGAGCCATATCGAGTCGTTGACCAATTTGTTTCAAATCTTCGATAAAAGAGACGAATTTATCGTATAACATGCCACTTTGCCGCGCTATTTCCAAAACATTCCGCTTCTGATTCTCTTGTTTCCATATAAAACTGACGGTTCGCATAGTCGCTAAAAGTGTTGAAACTGTGACGATAACGACATTACGTTCGAGCGCATCCGTAAAAATTTTTGAATCCTCTTGCATCGCCACGGCTAAAGCAGGTTCAATCGGCACGAACATGAGGACGTAATCAGGCGAATTTATTTGATACAACCCTGCATAATTTTTATCACTCAAACCCCTAATATGGTTCTTCAAACTTTCGACATGCGCCTTCAAAAAACGGCTTTTTACTGAGGGGTCTTCATTATTGAAAAACTGCTCATAAGCTTTTAATGAAACTTTTGAATCAAT
>JANMYC010000866.1:0-2121 GCA_031381715.1 Saprospiraceae bacterium | reverse complement strand
GGAACGCACCTCGCGTACGCCGGGTACACTGCGCACTGCCTCCTCCACCGGCCACGTCACTTCAATGGCCATCCGTTCTGCCGTACGGTCACCGGCGTCCAAACTCACCACGACGCGCGGGAAATAGACTTTACTAATCAAATTGGCATTGCCAACTAAACTACCACTTGCCTCACCCAAAGCATTTGAAAAAAATTGCCACGGAAGCATGGCAGCGAAAACCATTATTGCGTAAGGGACATCGCCCTCAGTTTGCATTTTGGCTAATTTACCGAAAACAATTGTAAAAACCACCATCGTTAAAAATGGTCTTAAAACCGCCCACAAAACCCCGATTACTGTCTGTTTGTATCTAACTTTCAAATCCCTCCATGATAGGATGTAGAACAACTCTCGATAGCGATATAAATCAGACCAATAATTTTGCTCCGTTCTGCCTGGTTCAATTATGAGATTATACGAGCTCTTTGGATTCTCCATAAAATGTTTTAATATTTTTTTCGCGGTTAAATATATCAGTCATAGCTTCAAAAACCTGCTGATGATAAGCATCCCAAGTGTATTGTTGAGCCACTAAAGCGGCTTCTTCTCCTACTTCTTTTAATAAATTACGGTTATAATAAAATTTTTCAATCGCTTTTACCCAAGCATCCAAATCACCTACTGGCAATACTTCGCCCCCACCCTGCGCCACAGCATCTTTTGCTCCTGTATTTTCTGAAACTAAAATCGGAGAACCACACGCCATCGCCTCAATCACGACTTGCGCCCAACTATCAATATTGGATGGAAAAAGGAACAAATCCAGTTGATGATGCATTTCAACCAATTCCGCATGATTCAAAAAAGGAAAATATCTTAAGTATGGAACATTTGTGTCCGGCAAAGGAAAATCATCAACGGGACCTATCAAGGTTAATCGAACTTTCAATCCTTTTTGAATAAGCGTTTCGAGAACCTTCATTAAAAAAGGTAATGCTTTTCTAAGACTCAACGTCCCGATAAAATATAATTCAAGTGCGCCCACCCTCACCGAGTTCTCGGGATTAAAAACCTCAGTATTATAGCTTTTTTTAGGCTTAAAAACAGCTTGATTGATGCCTAAATATGTTTTATAAATGCGGTCAGCGGGAAAACCATAATCAATTAGTGTCTTTTCAGCGAATGTCGATAAAGCAATAATATAATCCGTAAATTGAAGTGCTCGAACTTTATGTTCAGAGACAAACTCAAGCTCTTTTGGGTTTGAATAAACGCCGGCTTGCTCCAATATCGGATTTTGGAATTCATGATGAACGGCGGTAAAATCTAAAACTGTAATTTTGTTTCGCAGCTTAGCCATTTTAAAAGTCTCCAGATTAGACGTTTCATAGCCAATGACGATGTCAAAATCTGCCTTTTTGATGATTTGAGCAACTTTTCTATCGAACCATTTATGAGACGTTTTGATACTTCTATATTCCGATTTTACAACTTTCTTAACCGCTGCTATCAGTGGAAAATGCGTAATTTTGTTATCATCTATGCCCGAGTAACGCTGTTTATGAATCTTTGAAAGAATATCATTTCCTTTTTTAAAACCAACGGATTTTGGAAGGAGAATTTTATTCGCTGCGATAGACGTGTAAAACTGGGTCAACACGTTTTGCTTAAATAATGCCACGAGAAGCGCATTTACGTGTTGTTTACCGACGTGACTAACTATAATTTTCATTCTGTAAATCCTTTTTAGCAGCATAAACTTTATCTAAAAGAGTAAATCCGAAAAAGACGAACGCTGTTTGATACGCATTGAAAACAAACAGTGTAAAAAAGAAAATGTATAAAAGTACGGGCACCGAAAGTATCATGGGCACGCGCAGCTGGGTGGATAAATAAGCGAATAAGCCCAATCGAATGAATAACAAAAAATAACCGCCTTCCACGACAATCCGCTCTGGTTCTTCTTCGCAATAACCATATTCAATCAGTTCGGGCGATTTGCCCCATTTGTTGGTCGAGCCTTGATAAGTGGCACCTAAACCAATACCAAACAAAGGATATTTACCCTGAAAATCAAAAGCTTCAACGAAAGTGCTGAGTGTTCGGGATTCTGCCTCACCTGATTTTTGCCCTGATCGC
>JANMYC010000857.1:0-4959 GCA_031381715.1 Saprospiraceae bacterium | reverse complement strand
AAAATAAGATTTTTAGAAAAGGTTTTAAAGAGGCGGGCATACCATTTATTGTATCGCCTGGCAAGCGGTTGATTTCGGCGGCTTCGCCTGATTGGGGTACGGCGATTGTGCAATTGCCGTGGTTTTTATACACGTATTATGGCAATGTGGCTGCGCTCGAAAAGTTATATTCCGACATGAAACAGTGGGTCAACCACACCACGAGGTTAGCAAAAGACAATATCTGTTACGAAGGTTTGGGCGATTGGTGTCCACCAAAAGGTGTTGAACATATTGATTGCCCCATTGCTTTAAGTTCGACCGCTTTTCATTACAATGACCTGATGATTATGAAAAATGTGGCGGGTTTATTAGGCAATAAAGCCGATAGCATCGCATTTAGCGACACGGCGGCTTTGGTAAAACAGGCATTTATCAGCCAATTTTTTGACCCGAATTTAAACAGTTTTGGCAGTCATACCGCCAATTCTATGGTTTTAGATTTTGGATTAGCCCCCGAAGGCAAAGAAAAATTGGTGGCAAATGCGATGGTAAAAACGAGTAAAGAACAATTTGGCGGCTTTATGTACGCAGGTATTTTTGGCTTGCAACGCCTGTTTGGTCAATTGAGCAACAACGGCAACCAACAAGCGGCTTTTGATATATTGGATAAAAAAGGAGACAACAGTTTTGAAACAATGTGGTCAAAATTTGATGCAACCACGATGTGGGAAATTTTGCCGATTGATACGGTTGAATATAAAAAAGAAGGACTGGCCCGTCGCTCGCACAATCACCCCATGCAATCGGGTTTTGATGCATGGTTTTTCAACGGTATTTCGGGTATTCAACCCGATATGTCCGCCGTCGGGTTCAAAAAAATCATCCTCCAACCACAACTTTTAAATCAATTAGAATGGGCAAAAGGCAGCCACAATTCTATGTACGGCAACATTGTTTCCAACTGGAAATGGGACAATAAGCAACTGATTTGGGACATCGTTATTCCGACCAATACAACGGCACAAATCAAATTGACCGATGTGGTTTTTTCAGAAATGACGATAAATAGTACCGATAAAATCAAGATAAATATGGGGTCAAATGGCTTTACTTATGCAATGCCTTCGGGGAAATATCAGTTGGTTTTTAAATAAGTACCCCCCCAGTATTTTTATCAATTTTTGGCTTTTTTACATCATTAATCCATTTTAGATATGTGTTATTTCAATAAAATACTCATAGTTTTCACGCTTTTTACGCAAACCGTACAAGCGCAAGAAACCCCGATAGCCTTGTCGCTTTTGGAGATACGGGACATGACGATAAAAGAAGTCGGTGCTGAATATCAGATTGAAACGACGGGCAAAGACCCGTGGATTTTTACCAAACCTTTGGAAAAAACGATTGCTAAAAATGCCACAATCCTTGCTTTTGAATATTTCTGTCCGAAAGGATTAGACCATTTTCAAATCTATTTTGGCGCAACGCCCAATGAAAAAAACAGCAAAATGGTTCGTCATATTGGCCTTTCAGAAGGGTGGGTTGGTTATACAATTGATTTGAGTAAAGACATACAAATCTGGGGCAAAGTGGGTGATAAAATGCGCCTTGATTTTGGCGGACAAAAAGATGTTCAAATTCAAATTCGGAATATCGTTTTGCGCCCCATGACCGAAAGAGAGAAAAAAGTGGCTTCCGAAAAAGCGGGAAAAGTAAAAAAAGAAGCCCAAATGGAAGCTCGTTTAAAAGATTATTTATCTAAAAACTACACTTCGCAGCTGACCGAAGTGAAAGTGACAGACAACGAAATTATTGTAAAAGGGACAACGACGGTGCTGGATAAAGTCTATTTATGTGAAATTACACCTTACCAAGATGTAACCGAAGAAACCCGTTTTGATGACCCTATTTTATTGAAATCAAAGATATTTGAGCAAAAAATACCCCGTTTTATACAGAAAAACGGCTTCAATTATGACCGATTGTTGTCAAAATGGGCGATTGCTCAAAAGTCGGATAAAGGGTATCAATTATTGTCTCATGCCCATTATCCCGATGGCATCAAAGCTAAATACGACCTGCCAAAAGAGGTTGCCAAAGGACGCAAGGGGATAGGTGGTTTTGGTACAAATCGAGGTCATGCCGAAGATTTAGACGCACTCGATATTACGAGCGTAACGGTCAATATTTGGTTTACAAAGTTCATGTTTACCGAACCCGCAAAGGGCAGAATTGAGCATGTTTACAACGGAAAATCTTATTATTTTGGAGAAAAACAAGTCATTCAGTTTGACAGCACTTTTTCAAAAACGGCTCGAAAAGGCATTGTTACTGCCGCAATTCTGTTGGTGGATAAGGCAGAAAAATGCCCCGACCCCGAGATTGGACGGCTTTTGCAACATCCCGATATGGATCCTGCGGGCATTTACAGTATGCCCAATATGACCAATGCCGCAAGCGTGGATTGTTATGCGGCGGCACTCGATTTTTTAGCAAGCCGATACAGCCGACCCGATAAAAAATACGGGCGATTGAACCATTGGATTATGCACAATGAGGTGGATGCAGGCTGGGAATGGACGAATATGGGTGAAAAAACGGCGGGTATTTTTATGGATACCTACGTCAAATCTATGCGTTTGTGCTATGCAATTGCCCGAAAATACAACCCACATTCGGAGGTTTTTATCACGCTCACGCATTATTGGGCGTGGACAGCGCACCCTCGTTTTTACCCTTCCAAAGATTTGATGGAAATATTGCTGCAATACAGCAAAACCGAAGGCGATTTTGAGTGGGCAATGGCGCATCATCCCTATCCGCAATCGTTGAGAGAACCCAAAACGTGGCTTGATGGGCAAGTTGATTTTACCTTCAAATCCCCTTTGATTACTTTTAAAAACCTTGAAGTGCTTAATGCGTGGATAAAATTGCCCGAAGTGCTGTACAAAGGCAAAACCAAACGCACATTGTGGTTGTCGGAAAACGGTACAAACTCGAAAACTTATTCCGAACAAGACCTAAAAGAACAGGCGGCGGGCTTCGCTTATACGTGGAAAAAAATGAAAAAATTAGACGGCATTGACGGTTTTCAATGGCACAATTGGTTCGACAACCGCAATGAAGGCGGGCTTAGAATTGGGCTACGCCGCTTCCCAGATGATGAGCAAGATGCGGGTGGTGCAAAGCCCGTTTGGTATGTTTTCAAAGCCGCAGACACGCAAAATGAGAACGCTGTTTTTGACCAATACAAAGAAATGATAGGCATAAAAGACTGGGAAGAAGTGATTTATAAAGAGGTTATTAAATAAGTGAAAAGTGAAAAACGAAAAGTGAAAAACGACGCTCAATTTATCACTTATCACTTATCACTTACCCCCCCTCAGTATTTCAGGCATGTTTTAACCATTTTTAAATAAAAAAAGTCATCAAACTAAATTTAATATTAGAATACAAACGATTATAATGAAATTAAATACCCGCTTATTTTCCTTGACTTGGGCTGTTCTTTTGACTGTTATTTTTTGCCCTAAAATGCACGCATTTAATTCGGATTTAAAACCCGTCAATTTAAGAACGGAATATAAAATTGACCCCGTTGTGGATGCCACAAAACCCCGATTAAGTTGGGAATTAAATTCTAATATAAGAGGTCAAATGCAAACGGCGTATCAGATAATGGTGGCTTCGTCGGCGGCACAATTAGCTGCCGATAAAGCGGATATTTGGAATTCCAATAAAACAAACGGCAACGCCACAAACCAAATAGAATTTGGCGGAAAAGCCTTGAATTCACGCACAATTTACTATTGGAAAGTGCGGAGTTGGGACAAAAATGGGCAAGTTGGCGCATGGAGTACCCCCGCAAAATGGGAAATGGGTTTGCTCAATAAAAGCGATTGGAAAGCGGAATGGATTGGCAACGATTTGACCGCATTGGGCAAAGGAAAGGTCTATCATTTGCCGCCTGCACCGTTTTTTAGAACGGAAAAAAACCTTAAATCGGCTGTTAAAAACGCTCGTTTATATGTGACTTCATTGGGTTTGTATGAATTTAATATCAATGGAAAACGCATTGGAAAAGACTATTTTTCGCCAGGTTGGACGGACTATAACAAACGCATTTATTACCAAACCTACGATATTACGGCGGATGTGAAACAGGGCAAAAACGCTTTCGGGGCAATCGTTGCCGATGGTTGGTATGCGGGTTATTTGGGTTATGCGTTGTTGGTTAGAAATCCCGTTGTGAAAAATTTTTATGGTCAAGTGCCACTTCTAAAAGCCCAAATTGAAGTGGAATATACAAATGGTGAAAAAGAAACAATTGCCACAAGTGCCGCTTGGAAAACCAATCACGGGGCAATTGTGGAAGCCGATATTTTGAATGGTGAAACGTGCAACGCCAATTTGATGTTTGAAAACTGGAATAAAGTCGGCTTTGACGATGCCAAATGGAAAAACAGCCAAATTTTTCCCGATAAAATAGACCGTAAAATTCAAGCGTATTCGGGCAATCCCATTCAAGTTTTTAAAGAATTAAAGACAAAAACCATCACCGCACGGGTAGGCGGGAAGTACATTTTTGACTTAGGACAAAATTTCGCGGGTGTTGTCCGCTTAAAAGTAAAAGGACAAAAAGGCGATACCATTTCTTTAAAATACGGCGAGGTTTTGTTTCCAAATGGGGAAATAATGACCGAAAATTTGAGAAAAGCACGGGCAACGGATACCTATATTTTAAAGGGAAATACGGGGGGGGAGGTCTGGACACCGAAGTTTACCTACCACGGTTTTCAATTTGTAGAAGCCACAGGTTTTAGGTCAAAACCTGATTTAGATGCCATTACGGGTATTGTTTTGAGTTCGGCAACGCCTGAAAAAGGGACTTTTGAAACCGATAATGCGATGATTAATCAGTTGTACAGCAATATTGTTTGGACGCAACGCTCCAATTATTTTGAAGTACCAACCGAC
>JANMYC010000854.1:0-12662 GCA_031381715.1 Saprospiraceae bacterium | reverse complement strand
GATGAACTGTGCTTGAAAGCAAGCTTTTTTTGACATTTTTTTGAAGCCCATATTTGTCTGTATTCGCTCAGTTCTCGCTTGCAGTTGATTCGCTATACGCATTCAGGTACTCAGCGACTCCACGCCCTCCGCGACGTTGCTCTTGCTCACACCACAGACGCAAACGAGCCGTTGCCAACTCACACTGAGCAGGCACCCCGGTGTCGTTAACACTGCGCTACCGCGTGGCTACCTTGCCCAACGCGGTCGCGCTGCCTGCGGCGTGTGTCGCACAGGCCGCCCAGGTCTTCGCGCGATGCCACTGTCCCTCGACATCCGTACGATGACCTCCACGCCCACTCCAATCCGATCCCGCTCAACTCCGCACTGCGTCGCCATCAATCACGCAAAGCTGTCTGAATAACACTCCCCTTTCTTGGCCACCGCAAACGCTTGACGCAGCAACTTGTGGGCAATCGCAATCTTGATCACCCGTTTGGGCTTGCCCTTCTCCGCCAGTCGCTTCGACAGCGCCGCGCAGGCTCGGTTTACCGTCTGCGCCGTCCAGCTGCACAGGTACAACAGTTGCCGCAAACGCCCCGCTCCCATCTTGGCGATCGCCCCGCGTCCCTTCACGCTCGTCCCCGATGTCGACACCCGCGGACACAACCCCGTGAAGGCATGTTTCTGATTTTTAAAATTTAGAAATGTACTTATTTAGAAATTCAATAGATAAATCAGAATAAGCAATTTGCTCCTTATTATAGCCCACACCGAAAGGAAATGATTTTTGAAATTGTTTAGCTTCTATCTCATTTTCAGGGCGCATAAAACCATAATTGTAAGCAGCAGCGAAAAAGCGTATTTTAGATTCTTGATTTTTAAAAGTGCGATGTTTGAATTTATCCGTTGCTACTGACCAAAAAACATGAGCATATCTTAATTGCCAAGCAAATTGTTGTAACCTTTTTATTCGCTCTCTACGTGTTTCTACTTCTGATTTACTCTCAATAACGATATATTGGAGATGGCTCAAGCTTTTATGCAAGGTGATGTATTCTTCTAATTGTTCTATAAAACTGGGTTTCATTTGAAAATGACCAATAGATAAATTGGCATACGTTTTACCTTTGTTAACGTAGAGCAACTCTAAGGCGGTGGTTTCAAAAAAATCTTTAAAAGCTGACCATCTTATGAGTTCAGGACTCACGATAGCCAATACCTCGACATTATTTGCGGTGGAGGTATTTTTAATTTGCAAAACAGTTTCTCTTTGAGCACTTAGAAATTCGATAGCAGATTTTATATCTTCTTCAAAAGGATGAATACAAATGAGGAGAAATGAAAAGTATATGCAATAGGCTTGTTTTTTCATTTGTTTAGTATTTTGAAAAAAGAGCCGAAGCAACAGTTAACCAGTCTTCAGCTCTTTATGTGATTAATTTTTGGATTAAAATTTAGGGAGGGTATCAATCCTCAAACCTGATTTTAGCTCTTCTTTAGTAATTTTAGCATCAGCTCTAAAAAATTTCAATTGCCCATTTTCTGCTCTATAAATACGCCAATTACTTTTTAGAGTCTCTTTCACAAAGTCATTGTATTTTGTTTCACTCCCAAAACCATCAACCCATCCTTTTTTTACACTCGGCGTTGAGTTAATCAACTTGAAATAATCATTATATGACCTAACATATTTAGTCCTTTCTAAAAAAATCTCTTGTTCTTTACGTTTTTTATAGAATCCACTCATCTTTTGAAGATACTTTTCAACTTCATCTTTTGAGAGAAATAACAAAATATTATGTCTAGTCATAGTAACACTATCCTGAAGGTTGTATTTTTCTGCTATATGTTTTACCTCCTGTAATGTCCATTTTGCTTTCCATACAGAATCTTTTACAGTTTGGCTTTTAACTTCCGAGTTAATAGATAGAAATAATATGAGTACTGTTAGTAATTTAAATATTTTTTTCATCGCAGTTTATATTATTTTTAGATTTTTAAAATTAATAAAAAAATTAACATTTTTGTTCCTATGTAAGTATTAATCCAGAATAACAATTCTTGTTATATCATCATAATATTGAGTTTGATGTGTTTTCAATTCCACTTCAAAACCATTAATATTGACCTTTTTATCTATTTTACACTCATAACCACCCATGATTTCCCAATTAACTTTATGTCCACATTGAGGGTCATTAAATTTGACTCGATAACTTTGATATTCAAACCCTACAGGTGTTCCAATTGGTAGAATAACAGCTCCCCACGGATTTGAAACATTAGGTGTTGTATTTACACTGTAAGTAGGCGATGAACAATCGGTTACGCTAAATACAACAGTATGGGATAATTCTGCTAAAGTAATACCCGGTTCCGAAAATGTCACTTTACCAATACCGCTTTTAGTCTTCGAAAAATTAGAACACTTACACTTTATACAATCATCAGGTGGGTTGGCACTGTTACAAGGGTCAGTATCACCATTACCATTATCGCCATCACTACCACAATTAGGTGGAGGAAAAGCACTCATACATGGATCACCACCACCGTCACAATAAGGCGGAGGGAACGGTGAATTACATGGATCGTCATTAACAGAGCAATTAGGGGGCGGATTAGGACCATCACAGGGGTCTCCGCCAGGGCAATTAGACGGTGGATATGGTCCATCACAAGGATCACCAGGGGGACACTCTGGCTTGATTACAACCGATTCCCTGCACGTCCATTCTCCATTTTCTTCCCAACAAGCCCACTCTGTTTCTGGGTCTTCACCTTCTTCATAACAACCTTCTCCCCTCGTGTTGAGACGATTTTTAGCATTACCAACGAGGCTGCGAGTTTCTAATACCCCGTTTTTGTAATGCATACTACGCAGATATTCTTTATTCAAGGTATAAAGTCGTACAATTCCATCAAATTTTTGATATTTTAGATTTAAAGCATTGATGTTCTTAATTTTGCCCATAAAATTAAGGGAAGGCATATAACTGGCTACATACGCATTAGTCATACCTTTGCCGTTATTGTAAATGACCAATCGTTGCCTTCCTAAGCGTGTCATTCCTTTTTCAATGGTCGGCATTTTATATTTTCCATCAATTGTGAAAGGTACTTCTACAATATTGCGATAGGCAATTGCATCTTTCCAGACGGGCTGTAACTTCTTTAAATGAGATGTACTTTTGTTATTCGAGCTTTTTTGATAATCTTCGAGCCATTTCATTGCTGTTTTTACTTTTAAAGAAGTAGGTTCTCGTACAGGAGTAGTCATTTCTTCCATTTGAATCTCCTGTTTACAAGCAAAGAAGGTTATAAACGCTAAGATAACTGTAAAGAAAAATACAACTTTTCCATGACCCAATAGCTGGTTTTTTTTCATTTTAAAATTTTTTTTAAAAGATTAGTTAATTAAAAATTGTTTAGGTTAATCTATATAGCCTGAATATAGCCTGTTAGTGTCAGTTTAAACATTCAACTTAAAGTTCTTCATTCACATTTAGCTACATCATTATCATAATCGGCATCAGCATTGCCGGTACATATAGCATAATCAGATGCAGCAAACTCTGAATTACCTGAATTTATCTGTTCCAGATACTGAGCATTACATCCACTATAAGTTGATTGAAGGCTTTCAATAGCATCTTTCTGGCATGGATTACTATTACAGTTATTATCCCAGCCTGTTGGACAGCATCGCAGTTCAATAGTTGATAAATTGTTTAGGCTGTTTCTCCAAGTAACCTTGTTTAGAGCATAAGTGCCTTCCTCTTTTGTATGCACTACCATCCACATCAAATATCTTTGAGAGAAACTGTATGCTTCTTTGAGCAGTACTTGATTACTGGCAGAGTTTTTCTCCCTTAATAATGGAAAGCGAAGCAGTACTTCTTCTCTTTTTTTGTTTAGTTCCTTGTAGAAGCTTTTCATTTCAGACATTGATGAGAAACCCAGTAACTCTGAAAGCCTTTCCCTTTCTTTTAAAAAAGAATCATCATCCTTTTGTCTTAGAATCTGAGTTAAACGGAATAACTCCTCCTTTATTGATTTTCTTTCTTCTATGGATCTCGATCTATCCAAAAAAGTAAGCTTGGCTTGCATTTCATTGAACATTTTAATGTAATCTTGAAAATACACATCATTTGAAAGCATTTCAGGAGTTACTTTTATGCTCGCAGATGCATTACTGGAATTAGAATTAATAACACTTTCTTTCTTGCAAGCCCAAAGTGTCATAATTAGGGCAATAAATGCCACGCTGCCCCATGAGAGGCGGTTAAGGTACTCTTTCATTGAATTTTATGTTTTAAAATTGAGAAAATTAAGTGATAAAAATATCAGTTCACTATTTTGAAATTAGTTAAAAGCTTGCCGTGATGAAGTCAAAGTAGGAATATCAAACCAATCGGTTTAGCCTATTTTCTATATAAAAAATTGAAAATCAATACTTATACTGAGGGGTATTAGTACAAGTAAGTTTGATGGGCTATTTATATTGTCCCATGTAATCAAGTGGATTGAGATAAAACATCTTTTTCCATCCGAGAATATCATTATCCCATCGCCATAAATAAGGTATAATTGTCTCTATTGAATAGTGCAAATGAGGTGGGGTTGTTATGGCATTACCAGTGTTACCAACTTTACCAATAACTTGTCCACAACCTACTATTTGCAGAGGCTTTACGAGCACTTCATCAAGGTGAGCATAATAATGTATCCGCCATTTGGGTCCCAATACTTTAATTGTATTACCGCCGTTTCCTGTTTTTATTGTCTCTAAAACAAGTCCACCTGTAGCAGCAAAAGCATTTGTTCCTTTGGGTGAAAATATATCTACTCCTTTATGAACAATTGATTGTCCCCATGGATAATACCAAAATGTCTCATTATCCCATCTCCTATCGATGTTATCCTCAACAGGTATTATAAAATCTTGAGAAATCAAAAAACCTCCTAAAAAAATGATAAACAAAAAAAGAGAAAACCCTTTAGCAATATTGATTAGAAAGTTTTTTTTAAAGATTATTAGTTTAAACTTATTCATATCTTTAGATTTAGTGATTCAAAGTGGTTGTTTTAAATATTTTTTTATCAAAGCCTCAATTGGATTGACTAACTAATTTGGAGTCTTCAAATACGTTGATTCTAATTTTTATAAATATGTTGACTTTTTTTTCAATAATTTCATAAACTCCTTTTTCTAAAACCGCTCTTGAGCAATCTTTAAGATAGGGAAGGCATTTAAAAAAAGAAATTATGCTATCAGGTAATATAGTTTCCGTTTCAATCCTAAAAACTCCCTCAGAAAAATGCGTTTCATAAATAGTTTGATTCATTTTGGCTTTATCAAAAATTAGATTTAATTGTCCATTTTCAATAAAAATACAGACATCTAATAATCGGTCAAGGTTAGTTAAATTGGTGTTATCCGTTTTAGTTATAAATTTGCAAATACCATAACCATCACAACCAATTCTGGGATTACCCAACACGACCTGTACTGTCATTCTCTTACGGTTATTGTATTTTTTTTCCTTTATCATGGTGAATTTCTATTTTATAGCACTTTTCTCAACAACTTTTAATTGATTATATTTACAACATAAGAGCGAGAGCGTTTAAGTATTCTGTTTCTATATTAGTCCGAATATCGCCTCGCTCTTAGCTGTCAATCAATTAGTATTTATCAAGTTTGTGCTTTGGTAAAAGAGCAATATAAAAAAGTAATTAAGTATTCAGTTCCGAAATAGTGTTGCTCTTTAATGTTAAGTCTAATGTTTTAAAGTTTGTTTCCCGATTTAAAATGTAAATTGTGTTTTGATAATACAAAGATGCGGCTTATTTTTGTGTTTGTCACGGACAAAAAACACCGTTTTGTTAGGAGCAAATTTGAGTCACTAATCTTTAAATTCAATAAATTAGGGGTTCCTAATTTGTACAATTCTCTAACTCGTGACTTTGCTTTTTTTTTTAGAAACCAGATGTACCATCTTCTATGATACTTAAAATGATTAATAGTAAGTCAAGTGCTGTCATGATTGAAATGTTTTGATTGTTCGTTAATGAATGAGTGTTTTAATTTTTGTTATTGCCTTTCTGTGTTTTGTTGATACAAAGATAGGACGGTAGATATGGGTAGGAAATGACATCAGTGCACTATTTGTTAGCATCATAAAATATCATTATACAATCATTATTTTACGTAACTCATTGATTTACAATCGCTAACTATGGATATACTCAATCAAATCGTGCAAGTTTTAGACCGCTATAAATTAAAAGATATAGATATAATTGATAGCAAAAACAGTGAAAGCCGCTATTCAGAAATGTATAGACTGATAAAAGACGGTACAATAAAAACCGATGAAGATGCTGCAAAACATTTCTACGGGGCTGAAGCTTCGCCCATAGATGGAAAATACCGGGTATTTAAAACCGAGTTCAAAAGCCGCCTTTTAAATACTTTATATTTTATTGATACCAATAATCCCGTATTCACAGATTTTCAAACAGCCTACTATGCCGCGCAACACCAATGGGGAGCTATCAATTTGCTATATCGAAGAAATTTAAGTGATGCCGCAAATGTACTTGCGGAGCGTTTATTAACGGATTGTAAAAAATATGAACTAACGGATTTATGTGTATTGATTTTAGAAAAATTAAAATCAATTTATGCAAGACAGATTGGAGATAAAAAAAAATATCAAAACTTTAAAACTCAGTTTTGGCATTATAAAGCCGCTTGGGAAGCAGAAATCTTAGCACAAGAAGCATTTGATGAAATTAGAATTGATTATGTTAAATCTTCTGCGTTCAGACCAGAAACAAGTCTAAAAGCGCAAGCAGCTTTGAATGAATTAGAGCCACTTAGAGAGAAATATGATAGCTTTATGTTTATTTTCAATTATTTTGCAGTAAAAGAAGCAATTTATTCTGCCAAGCATGATTGGAAAGGCGTTATTGACGTTTGTGATGAAACATTAGCTATTTTTGAAACCAAGCCTTTTACAATGAAATCTTATATGGGTGTTATTAAAAACCAAAAGATAATAGCCCTTTTAATGCTCAAACGTTATAAAGAATGTCAAATCACACTCAATGAAGCTCTTGTTTTACAAGAAGTCGGTAATTTCAACTGGTTCAAAACAATGGAAAAAAAAGTGCTTTTGGCGTTCCATACAACTCATTATACTGAGGGGGTAGATACCTACAAGCAGGTTTTAGCGTTAAAAGAATTCAAAAGTCTAAAAGGGCACAGTGCCGAAATTTGGAAACTATTTGAAGCTCATTTTTACTTAATAAAGTCTTTGGGCTCATTAGATAAAACTCTGGAACTATCATTTAGTAAATTTCGCCTAAACAAATTCTTGAATGACATACCCGATTTTGGGCATGATAAAAAAGGAATGAATATTCCTGTATTAGTGATACAAATCGCTTTAATGATTACTGAAAAAATGTTTGATACCTTAATAGACCGCATAGAAGCCATTGAAAAATATGTAGTACGCAATGTTCCCAAATCAGATATTGCTAACTATCGGTCTAATCAAATGATAAAAATTTTGATGGAAATACCTAAAGCTGGATTCAATCGTAAAATATTAGAACGCACAACTCATAAATTCCTAGAAGATTTAAAATCCGTTCCTTTTGATTTAAGAGAGACAAGCTATAAAATAGAGGTTATACCTTACGATGTGCTATGGGAATATCTATTGCCATTATTTGTTGATAAAAAGCAGACTCTAAAAAAAAGTGCATAAAATACTTATTATCAATGTCTTAATTGTGTTTCACATGTCAACAATACCCCTTGAGCACATTCTACTCTATCAAGCCAAAGGCATGACAGTATTTTCATTAAAATATATAGTAAAACGGCTGTTTGGGGGGATTCCAAGCAGCCGTTTTTGGTTTTTAAAATCTGACCCCTCAGTAAATTCAATAAAATCGAACTCATTTATAGACTAAAACTTTAATCCGTTTTAAGAGTTATAAATAAAACCTTAAAAATGGGTTATATTTGCATTTTAAATTAAAAACTATACATTGGAAATATTAGTCATTTTTATACTTACCCTTATCAATGGTTTTTTCGCCCTTTCAGAAATTGCGCTTGTATCTGTAAAAAGACAACGCATTGAACAAAAAGCTCAAAGAGGGCACCGCTCGGCACAAATTGTCCTTGATTTACTCAAAAATCCAGAAGATTTTTTATCCTCAGTTCAAGTTGGTATTACTCTGATAGGTATTGTTTCCGGTGTTTATGGTGGTGCTACATTAGTGAACGATGTGCAACCCGTAATTGAAAAGTTTGAAAGCCTGAAACCTTACGCACCACAATTGGCTTATGTAGCTGTTATTGGTTTGATTACTTATTTTTCAATTGTTATTGGCGAATTGATTCCCAAAACCATTTCCATGCGCAATCCCGAGCGCATTGCTTTAATGGTAGCCCCAGTCATCCGTATTTTCACTAAAATAATGTACCCATTCGTGTGGCTTTTATCGGTTTCCACTAATTTATTCAATCGTGTTTTCGGTATCAAGGATAGAGGTGAAGAAAATGTAACCGAAGAAGAAATTCGCTTCATGCTAAAAACAGCAGGTAAACAAGGCGTTTTAGAAAAAGAAGAAAGTGAATTGCATCAAAATGTCTTCACTTTCACGGCACACAAAGCCCGTAGCCTCATGACCCGCCGCACGGACGTAGATTGGCTTGATATCAATGAAAGCCTAAGCAATATTGAAAAAGACATTCGAGCCAGCAATCGCTCTAAGTTTCTGGTTTGTAATGGCGAGATAGACAAAGTATTGGGTGTTATATCCGTTAAAGATTTCTTTGAAAATAAGGATAATCCCAATTTTCAATTTCAAGACATCTTAAAAGAGCCCATTTATATTCCCGAAAACAAATACTCCATTGATATTCTTCAAATATTTCGTCAACAAAAACAATACATGGGCGTTGTGATAGATGAATATGGTATGATGGAAGGCATTGTGACTCTTCAAGATTTAATAGAGCCCATTGTAGGTGATTTACCTGAAATAGACGAAGATGACCAACCAGAGATAGTAAAAAGAGATGATAATTCTTTATTAGTTAATGGTTCCGTTACAATAAAAGTATTAAATGACTATTTAGCCGAAGATTTTTTACCATTAGATGAGGGCAATTACCAAACTGTGGCGGGTTTTATTTTAAATGAATTGGACACGTTGCCCGAAGTAGGGCTTTCATTTAAATACAAAAACCGAAAAATAGAAGTAGTTGACAGGGATGGAATTCGAATTGATAAAATTTTAATTTCATAAAAATAGACTTGAGTAGTTGGGCTAAAATAACCGACAATTTCTTTTTTAAGTCGGCTCTCAAAATTATAGAAAATTCTCCGCTTTGCTCCGCATTTTCTATAATTTTAAGCCAACAGAAATTGTCGGTTATTTTTAAACGCCTACTTAAAATGGCTGTTTGGGATCATCCAAACAGCCATTTATTTTTAAGGACGAATTACTAATTCAGATACAACTTTAGCATTACCCATTTGAGGAACGAAGGATTCAGATCTGACCATGCGTCCATCAGCAATCCAGTAGGTCGTCTTTTGATTCGCGTTTTCAGAGTCTTTAGTTTCCACTACGGTACAATCAAATTCGACTGCTTGAATAGTTATCTTTTCTTTTTTAACCACTTTTATCACCCAAGTTTTGATTTCTTTGGTTTGTGGATCAAATACTTTATATGTACTGGTCATGTTTTCTTTCAAATCCATGGCACCAATTACCAAATCAGTACCTGCCCCATCAGCCAAAAGTTCATCAGTTACTTTGATTGTACTATTTTTCGTTTGGCCATTCACTTCATAATTGGACTCTATCCCCCCCTCAGTATATTGCAGTTTTATCTTCAAAGGACCTTGATCCACTTGTCTCTTATCTGGCTTGAGTGTTTTTTTATACACAGTGCTGATATCTACTATTTTACCCATTGCAAAAGTAGCATTGTCGGTAATAACCCACCTATCGCCATCATCTTTGACTACTCGTGAAACTGTCATCGGGGTCTTTTGACCCATCATATCTATTTCTACTTTATATTCATAACTGGCAGCCTTCAAATCTTTCACCGGTTTTAATAAAGAAATGCCTTTAGAAGCGACAATCACTTCAGCCGGACGCTTGGGTTTCTCTACTGTTTTTATGTCAACAGTTATATCTTTCAACCGTTTTGCAACATCAGGTTTCATACTTTCCTGATACCTTCCGCCGAGTTTTTGAGCAATAAATTTCTCTGAAGCAGCCAGATACGCCATGTTATTCACTGGTCGTGCAAAACCATGCCCTTCGTCGGGCGCGCAGATGTATTCAATAGGAATGCCTTTTTCACGCATAGCTACCACTATTTGGTCAGCTTCGGCTTTTTTAACGCGTGGGTCATTAGCCCCTTGCACTATCATCAAAGGAGTTTTAATCTTATCCACATGATTTAACGGCGATTGCCGCTCCAATTGTGCCTTTCCTTCAGGTGTATTAGGGTCGCCCATGCGTAGGTGGAATACTTTCCGAATAGACTCCCAATATGGCGGAATGGAATTAAGCAGCGTATTCAAATTAGAGGGCGCCACTACTGCCACTGCTACTTTGTAAAGGTCAGGCGTAAAAGTAACACCCGCTAAAGTAGCGTAACCGCCATAACTACCGCCTGTAATGCCCACCCTTTTTTTATCAACAATGCCTTTATCAATCAAATATTTAACTCCCCAAGTAATGTCGTCTTGCATTTTGTCACCCCACTGCCCATTTCCAGCATTCAAAAAAGCTTTGCCATACCCCGTTGAAGCCCTAAAATTAGGTCTTAAAACTGCATAACCACGATTAGCGTAAAACTGAGCAGCACTATTGTAACCCCAATAATCACGTCCCCATGGCCCACCATGAGGCAAAACCAAAAGTGGTAGATTTTTACGCGCTTTTCCTTTTGGATAAGTAATGTAAGCAGGGATTTCTAAGCCGTCACTCGATTTATATGTGATGGATTCCATTGGAGCAAGATGCTCTCTGGGAAGATTCGGACGAGGATCATACTGAAATGTAATTTGTCGCGTTTTCTTATCAAATAAATACACTTTTCCTGGATCTGTATCATTGTAAACGGAAATAAGGTATTTCGTCTCCGTTAAATCCGAAGAATTTAAAGAGAATTCTTTTCCTTTGAAGTACTCTTTTAAGTAATTATAGTCTTTTTCAAAGTCTTTATCCTTAAAATAATACCGCTCGCGTGCATCTGTGTAAGATGTAAAAAGTATTTTACGGGATATGTCGGAAAAGTTAGCGCCACCAAAATCCACCTTACCCAGCGGATCTTTTTCCACAAAAGTCTCTTTCATACTGAGGGGGTCAAATAAAGCCAGTTCAATTTTATCTCTATCACCTTTGTTGGTCATTAGATAAAAATCCTTGTTATTGGTATCCCAAGCCAGCACATTAGCTGATTCAAGTGCCCCTACCTCATATATTTTAGTCAATTTATCAGCATCTACTCTCAGAATTTCGGTAGAGCCATCTTGATTACTTTTTGAAGCCAATCTCAGATTTTCATCCCAATCAAATTCCCAACCCGTAATGCGGTCTTTATTTTCTCTTAAAAGTTTACGTTCGCCGGTGGCGATATCAATCTCATAAAGGTCATGCCATGCTTGGTCTCTATTATTGAGCCCCACCATCATTTTTGAAGGATTTTTCCGTGAAACATTGTAAATATAAGCACGCGTATTCTCTAATTCAGTCAAATCTCGAGCTTGTGGTACCCCTGAAGTAGATTCGGGTGTCGCAAATGGGTTCACAGCATACACATGAAAATTTTCATTTCCACCTTTATCCTGCGAGTACAAAACATATTTTGAATCAAAACTCCAAAAATATCCTCGCACGGGTCGGGTAGTATCTGCAGTGATGGGTCTCCCTTTTTCAAAGGGTTCATCCGCTTTCTTAATCCAAATATTCAACGTGCCTTTATTCGCTTTTATGTAAGTCATCCATTGAGCATCTGGGGAAATTTGACCTCCCGCTATTTCTGGA
This sequence comes from Saprospiraceae bacterium, assembly GCA_031381715.1. Lineage (GTDB taxonomy): Bacteria > Bacteroidota > Bacteroidia > Chitinophagales > Saprospiraceae > JAAFJT01. The sequence continues at coordinate 578 of JANMYC010000854.1, read as the reverse complement.
TTATCAAAAAATAATTCGCGGTTAATGAGAGGAACATCTTGGGCGTTCAGTCTAAGAATGAAACATGTTGTGAGTAGTAACAAGGAAAGTAATTTTTTCATAGAGTTAAATTTTGGTTAATTGAAATTAAAAAAACACCAAGAAAGAGTGGATATCAGATTACGGAGACTAATCTAACAAAAGTTATCACAGTACACAAATAATTTTGACATTAAGTTGTATTTTATTCGATAAAAATAAGTTTTTTACGATACTGATACTTCAAAATTGAAGATTAACTTAATTAAAGAAGCTTTTTAAAAGACGAGAAAGAGTATAAAAAGTCAATTATACTGAGGGGGTAGGTATAAAAAATGCAAACAGTAATATGCCCTAAGGTTTTGAATTAGAATGCAAACGCCAAGAGCCCCATCCTAATTAAAGGATGAGGCTCGAGATAAATTGAGTTGGCAGCGACCTACTCTCCCACATTCAGGGATGCAGTACCATCGGCGCAGGTGAGCTTAACGACTCTGTTCGGAAAGGGAAGAGGTGGAACCTCACCGCTGTAACCACCAACAGTTCTTTAAGTCATTTCT
>JANMYC010000795.1:0-2975 GCA_031381715.1 Saprospiraceae bacterium | reverse complement strand
ATGCATTTTATGCGGTGAATCAAAGAAAGCAGCTTTTAAACGATGAAAAGTACACCCCCTCAGTATCTGTCATCACCAAGCAATTAGAAAATGCTATTCAAATAAGGGTCAAAGACAATGGGACAGGAATGCCCGAAAGTGTAAGAGCCAAAGTCTTTCAACCCTTTTTCACTACCAAACCGACCGGGCAAGGCACAGGTTTAGGGCTATCCTTAGCGTATGATATTGTAGTGATGGGGCATGGAGGGAGTTTGGAAGTGGAAAGCGCTGTTGCAAATCCCGAACCCCGGGTACTTGGGAAGAAGGAGACAGTCCAGCCTACCGGACAGTTAGGTTCGACGTTTATTATTCAATTGCCCATACAAATAAAGAGGTAGTGTTGCTCCTCAATAGAATGAGTAGGATTAACACTACCCTGTTTGAGGTTCTTTACACAGTATATTGACACAAATACTTGCTTTAATTCCTAATTCCTTTTAATTTTACCAAGGATACTTTTTTTCATTAAAAAAGATAACTACTATACTATCACTATGCGAATACTTCCTGCACGAATCTAAAAACGCTTGACGTTCTTGTGTTATCTTATGGTAATGAGTAAAACAAAAAATAATGTACCCAACTTAGTCATTCTATTTCCTTTACTCTGCTCTAAATTTCTTTTAAATAATCCATTATTTCTCAAGAAATTTATATTGATTAAAGAAAATATAAAAACCAATTTGGGTAGATTATTTTTTGTTTTTACGCCTAATGACTTCAACCTAAATTCACATCTATTTTTTCGATTATTCTATTTTTTGAAAATTATTTGCATCTCACTAAAACTTGATATGAATATCAGTTTCAATGTTAACATTTACATTCTATTAAATTCTACTCAAGGCATTTAGCTCGAGTGTAGTTAATGATAGCAACAATGAAAATAAAATTCAATGAAAGCAATATCTTTTTTAACCTTAATCTTTGTTTTTACACAGTTAATTGCTTGTCGCAATAAAAATACTAACCAATCAGATGCACGCGCAAGCAGTAAAATACCCATGTGCAGCTCTAAAACAATAGACGTTGATTGGTACAAAACCGAAAAAAAAGCACCTTTGTTTGAGGGGCTTAGCGGCATTGATTTTTCGATAACGACAGCCAACAAAGAAGCTGAAAAATATTTCAAACAAGGCTTAATGCTCGCTTATGGATTCAACCATGCAGAAGCGGCGCGTTCATTCTATCAAGCGATTCGATTAGATTCAACGTGTGCTCTGTGTCATTGGGGTTATGCCTATGTTTTAGGACCGAATTACAACGGCGGGATGGAAAATGACAACTATCAAAGGGCTTACGCGGCTTCAAAAAAAGCGTTACAATTTGCCATTAACGTTACTGAAAAAGAAAAAGCCTTGATACAAGCGCTCTCGTTTCGCTATGAAGCCACACCGCCAGAATCCCGAACACATTTGGACAGTGCTTATGCGGCTGCTATGAAAAAAGTATATCAACAATTCCCCGATGATAAAGATATTAGCGCGCTGTACGTTGAGTCCGTGATGGACTGTCACCCGTGGGATTTATGGAAAAAAGATGGCTCGCCACAGGCTTGGACACCCGAAATTCTGACTATTTTGGATAAAATTTTGGATAAAAACCCTAATCATGCGGGTGCAAACCATTTTTATATCCACGCCGTCGAAGCGTCCTTGACACCCGAAAGAGCTTATAAAAGCGCTGAAAAACTCTCTACATTAGTGCCCGCAGCAGGTCATTTAGTGCATATGCCGTCGCATATTTATATCCGAACAGGGGATTATCATCAGGGCACTTTGGCAAACCTAAAAGCCGTTGAAGTGGACAGCCATTATTTCACGGTTTGCCATGCACAAGGGGTCTATCCTCTGGCATATTTCCCTCATAATTATCATTTTATAGCGGCCACTGCTACTCTGGAAGGCAATAGTAAAAATGCCCTGTTGGGTGCTGAAAAAGTTGCTGAATACACGGATACAGCGGTTATGAAACAACCTGAATGGGCGACTTTACAACATTACTTTACTATTCCCTATCACATAGCCATTAAATTTGGCATGTGGGATAAAATTTTAAGTTTAAAAATACCCGCAGATACGGCATTGGTGTATCCCCGTGCCATCCATTTTTACGCGCAAGGCATGGCACATTTAAGTAAAGGTAGAATGTCTGAAGCCAAAGCCGATTTATCCAACTTAAAAAACTTAGCTAAAGATGAACGGTTGAAAAAAATGACCATTTGGAATATCAATTCGGTTGCTGATTTATTAGATATTGCTCAAAAAGTGTTGGCAGGAGAAATATTGGACAGCGAAAAAAAATACAATGAAAGTATCCATCTTTTGAATCAAGCTGTTGCGATTGAAGATCGCTTGAATTATAATGAGCCACCCGATTGGTTTTTCAGCGTTAGGCATCATTTGGGCGCAGTTCTATTAAATGCAAAACAATATGCCCAAGCTGAAAAAGTGTTTCGAGAAGATTTAATAAAATATCGCAAAAATGGCTGGGCGTTAAAAGGTTTGTCAGAAGCTCTCAAAGCTCAAAAGAAACAGGCAGAAGCGGAAAAAATTCACGCCGAATTTGAGACAGCTTGGAAATGGGCAGATGTGACTATCCATTCCTCTCGAATTAAATAAAGGTTTTAAGAGCAGTGGGCAAGTTGAAAGTGATTGGCAATTAAATTATACACATATTGAAATAGTAAACCAGATTCAAAAGTTGCAGCCTGTGTAAAAACGCTTGCAACTTTTGTTTTTGTATTAAAATTATAGATTTAGCTGTGAGTAATGGTGTAGTTACGAAAGGGCACGGCGGCACTTTGGATGTGGACAGTACAGAGAAAGTTGAAACGGTGTTTATTATCTATTTACCAATTGGGTGATTTTGTGGTAATTTCCTAAAAATAGTCCATACTTTCCATTCTTACTTAGTTAATACAACCCTTGGTTTAG
>JANMYC010000809.1:0-1796 GCA_031381715.1 Saprospiraceae bacterium | reverse complement strand
ATACTTGAAAGCATAGTTAGAAGCACAACTACGTGTATGTTACCACGAATTTTACGAATTTACGAATTTTACCAATCTACATGTTGACAAAAAATTATATCAAACCCGCCTGTCGGCAGACAGCTGTCACTAAAATTGCCCATAAGTGCAATTTATTAGTAAAATTCGATAAAATTGTCCACATGTAGATTGGTAAAATTCGTAAATTCGTAAAATTCGTGGTAGCATACACGTAATTGTGGCACAATTAAAAGCTTCAAAACATTATATACGATCTTTAAATAGTTTTCTACAAATCTTGGTTACACCCATACATTATTTGTTGTTCCTCAATGTGAAATTGGGTTTGATTATCGTCTTTCTCCCGTTACAAAAATAAATATATCCATGCCGTTCAAATATTTCGTGGACATGTCTAAAAGTGGTTTAAATACATTCGCATTTGGATTAAATTTTGGTTTGTCGTTCACGCTCAACCCCCGTAAATTTCCGAAACCACCACCCGCTAAAAAAGCCGCTATTGCATCTATTTTTTAAAAAGTAAATTTAAAAATGGCTTTTATATTCAATAAAAAATGACCATTTTTATGCTATCATAAAGCACCACCCATAAAAATGGTTTAATTTTATTTTTTAAAACCACACACAATTTTTTTTAGCCACGAATTGACGAATTTCACCAAATTAGATGTCTAAAATTTTATCGAATTACCCGAAATTGCCCTTAAGGGCAATTAAATTAGTGAAATTAGCCTAAATAAGTCAACGTCTAAATTGGTAAAATTCGTCAATTCGTGGCTAAAAAAATTTTATGTATGGTTTCAAAAATTTTATTGAAATATCCACCATAAACAACCATAATGCCTTTACAAAATCGAGTTAATCCCTTCGGCACACTCATCGCTACATCTGCGCGGGGTGCGTGGACTGGTAACCGAGGTATTATCCACAATGAAAGCAAAGAAATTGTTAGAAAGTATGCCGTAAAGTATTGGATAACCTGTGCATTGGAGTACAAGGACTATCGAAGAAAAGTCATGTCGCCCAATCGTTGGACTGAATTGTTCTTTTTGGATGAAGCGACAGCATTTGCGGCAGGGCATCGTCCATGTGGCTTTTGCCGGCACGCTGATTTTAAACGGTTTAAAAATCTCTGGGTAACAGCCAATGGAGAACAATACTGCTTAACTGCCAAAACTAAAATGGACGTTATCGATGCCATTATTCATCTTGAAAGGTTGGATAAAAACGGCTTAAAAAAGACATTCAAAGCTATATTGACAACCTTGCCTGATGGTAGTTTTATAGCATTTGAGGAAATGAGCAAAGCCTATTTATGGTTTCAGCAAAATTTGTACGAATGGTCTTTTGACGGCTACACACAAGTTGTGCAATTCGACAAAGATCAAGAAGTGACTGTCTTGACACCCCTCAGTTACATTGCCGTTTTTAAGGCAGGTTATGTGCCACAAGTTCACTTTTCAGTGAAATAAACCTATATTCCAATTTTATACCCCCTCAGTGTAAATGCCTTTTTTTGATGTTTTTTACATTGAAAAGAGGCGTTTTCATTATTTCCCCCACCGTCCATTTCAAATCCCCCTTTGTCCATTTCAAACAATCTCTGATTGAATAGGCGACTGCTGCGCTGCAACTTTGTATCATAAAAAGTAGAAAAAATGAAGATGATAAAAAGCATAGCAGCCTTTATTTTCAGTATTGCTTTGATGAAGGCGGATGCACAAAAAACGTTTACCACCCTTGATGAGTTGTTGAATTATGCCCAAACCAAGAGC
>JANMYC010000789.1:0-1749 GCA_031381715.1 Saprospiraceae bacterium | reverse complement strand
CGGCATTCCAAGCGTGACCTTCAAGATTGCTTTCCCCTAAAATGTACTTTGATTTTATATTATTAAAATAGCATAAATCATTAAATAACTCAGCATAGCCACCACATACAGCTTTTTTTGTTCTTAAAATATCCTTTACTTTCCATGCTTCATCTGAATAAGGTTGCCCATTTTTGAGTTTTTTATAGGTTTCCCAATCGTAATCAACATTTTCGAATATCCAATTATATATTGCTACGACTTTTAAAGAGTCATTTTTAATGTTTGAGGTTATATTTAGAGCAATTGGTTTTGCTGAAATCTCTTGAGCAATGATTATAGAGATTTTTGAAAAAAACAAGAACAGAATTAATGTATTTCTCATATTATCAAATGATTAAATGAAATTCAACTCATCACTTTCAAACCCAATTTCTCCCCTTCAGCCACCATCATTTTAAAAGCCTCATTATAATCATTCGGAATTATGCCATCGAGAATGGCTTCTCGAATGGACTTTTTAATAATCCCCACTTCACGTGAAGGCGGAATATTAAAAGTCTCCATAATCAATTCGCCCGTGATAGGTGGTTGCCAGTTGCGGATTTGGTCTTTTTCTTCAACTTCAATGCACCGCTGTTTTACAATTTGATAATTGGCAATGTAGCGGCGCACACGGTCGGGCTGTTTGCTCGTAATATCGGCTTCGCAGAGTGTAAAAAGGTCTTCAATATCGTCACCCGCATCAAAAAGTAAGCGACGAATGGCGCTATCAGTGATTTCCTCTTTGGTAAGTGCCACTGGGCGGTGATGCAATTTGACAATTTTTTGAACATATTTCATGCGATCATCCATCGGCAAACCGAGGTTGCGGAAAAGGCGCGGCAACATAGCTGCCCCTAAATCTTGATGCCCATGAAATGTCCAACCTTCTTTTTCTTCCCAACGTTTGGTGGCGGGTTTCCCTATATCGTGAAATACGGCTGCCCAGCGCAACCATAGATTATCCGTTTTTTTACAAATATTATCCAAAACCTGTAAAGTATGGTAAAAATTATCTTTATGCCCGATGCCCTCTCGGGTTTCAGCCCCTTTCAAGGCATCCATCTCAGGAAAAATGAGCTTTAAAAGCCCCGATTGGAACAAAATTTTGAATCCTACTGAGGGGATAGGCGTTTTCATAATTTTTTCCAATTCAGAAGTTATGCGCTCTTTTGAGATAATTTTAATCCGATCTTTATAGGTCGAAAGGGCTTTTAACGTTTTTTCTTCAATTGAAAAACCCAATTGTGTTGAAAAACGCACCGCTCGCAACATCCGCAAAGGGTCGTCACTAAAAGTTTTGCCCGCTTCGAGTGGCGTGCGAATAACTTTTTCTTCCAAGTGCCTAATGCCTCCAAAAGGGTCAATAATTTCACCGAAATTATCCACATTCAAGCTCACCGCAAGGGCATTAATGGTAAAATCACGCCTGTTTTGGTCATCCTCAAGTGAGCCTTCTTCCACTGTAGGCTTACGACTATCGTAGCGATATGATTCTCTTCGCGCGCCTACGAACTCAATTTCAATATCCTTACACCGAAACATCGCCGTACCAAATCGTTGATACACCACTACTTTTGGCGTTGGGTGCATCTTTGCAGCAACTGCTTCTGCCAATTGAATACCGCTGCCCAAGCATACAATATCCATATCCTTGGATGGGCGAGCCAATAGCCTATCCCTAACGTAACCGCCCACTACATAAGCAGGAAAACCCAACTCAGCAGC
>JANMYC010000773.1:0-2832 GCA_031381715.1 Saprospiraceae bacterium | reverse complement strand
CAAGCAGGGACCAGGATAAGTACTGGTATGTGTTAAAAATAAATGCTAACCGCAAAATACAGCATTAAATGACACTCAGTAAAATAACGAATATGAAGCATTACAGAGGTGTAGTTGTCCAGAAGACAAATGGCTGTACGTAGAGCCAGACTTGCAGGAATGGCAGTAATTTGTTGCGTTTTAGAGCAAAAGAAGCTTTAAAAGCTTGGTGTAGTTTTAAATCCTTTTTATCTGATTTTTTATATTTTAAGTAGGATTTTGGGGGATTTTATTGGATTTAATAGGATTTTTTTGAGGAACTGGAGTTCCGCGCTACACTTGAAATCCTATTAAATCTGATAAAATCTCCAAAATCCTAATTCAGATATAACTATCATTATGTTTATTCGACAATAGAATTTCAAAATCTGAGTCTGTAATCCTATTAAATTCATAAAAAATCCTACTTCAAATATAAGCGAAGCTCGCCTTATGGTTTCTTCGGCGGCGTATTAAAACCAGTCCTCACCATTTCGCCCCAGCCGTGCGATTTTTTAATAAAATAGTCATAATTGCCTTTTACCGCCCACCAGACTACGCGGGGATGATAGTAAAACGGCTCGACCAATATCGTCAAAAAAAGCTTGATAACATCTTTTCGGTTAGCGTATTTAAAATAGCTTAACTCTTGAACAAATAGCGCATACGAAGAGAAAAATATGGCAAAAGCATACACAAACAGCATCAAAAGCAGAGCCAATTCCCAATTCACTAAACCTAAAATGACTACAATTGTGAAAAAGAACAAGCCAAAAAACTCTAAAAGTGGCGCCAACCACTCGCCGAAAAACCAGTACGGATAACTTAAAAGCCCCACAATGCCATAAGTGGGATTAAAAAACATCTTTTTATGCATTTTTAAACAGTCAATCGTGCCGCGTGTCCATCGGTTGCGTTGCTTGCCGAGGATATTGTAGCTTGAAGGACCCTCAGTCCAACACAAAGGTTCGGGTGCGTAAGCAACTAAATAGGGCTCTTTGCGTTCGCGCATTACCCTGTGCATGCGCATCACCAGCTCCATATCCTCCCCCACTGTTTTATGGTTATAACCCCCTATTTCAAGGGATAATTTGCGTTCAAATAAGCCCATTGCACCCGAAATGAGTAAAAGTCCATTGCGCTCAGCCCATGCAGTTCGACCTAAAAGAAAGGCTCGAATGTACTCAATAACTTGAATCCGAGCAATATATGTCAAAGGCGCATTCACTTGCAGTAGTTTTCCGCCTTCTATTTCTGAATCATTTGTGAGCCACACGATACCACCTACTGCAACTACCCTCTTTTCAGATTCAACCATGATGGGTTTCACCATTTTAAGGAAAGCATCGGCTTCTAAAATACAATCCACATCAATGCACGCAAAGTAATCAGCATCCGAAATATTGACCCCTACATTGATAGCATCAGCTTTGCCACCATTCACTTTATCTACGAATATGAGCTTTTGAAAAGCAGGGTTTTTTGATTTATATACGCCGCGTACAGGCTTAGTTTCGAGCTTCATGTCGTAGTCAAAATCCATTTTCTCTAAATCATAAGCAAGGATACTTTTGGCAAGTGTATCATCTTTACTACCGTCATTCACGACTATAACCGTATAATTAGAATACCGCATGGAGAGCAATGACCGAATATTATCCACTATATTGAGTCCCTCATTGTACGCAGGGGCAACCACCGAAATAGAGGGCGTAAATGGCGATGACAGCAGACCGTCAAAATCCATTGCCTCCATTTCACGCTTGTATTTCAATACACCTTCTGCCGAAAATATACTTTGTATTATATATGACATGAATATTATCACTGCATATATAAAAATGAAAAACTCAGTGAATTGAATAAAGTAAAAGAGAATTTTTTCTGCCATATTCGATATTAAAAAGTATTTAGTAGAGAGATTTTAGCCTGTCAAAGCCTCAAATAGCATTGATTATCAATGTGCTCAAAATACAAAAAACTCTCTTAAGCCATCTGAAAAAACATGCTCATAACCTCATCATTCATCACATCTTCTTCCGTGAAGCCAAACTGATCCATCACTTCTTGAGCGGACTGTGCAAGCATTGGATTTTCACTTTTTAAAAAAGGTAAAACCTTCGGGACAGCATCCAAACTGTGAAACTGCTTAATCATTTTTAACCCAAAATCAATAACTGTTGGATTTATGGACTTTAAAAGCGGGGTAAAATCGGGTAATTGAATGGATTGTCTTCGGCTAAGGGCATCGCATATTTGATATTTTTCCCACAGGCTCAATGGATAGCTGTAGCGAATAAGTGCAGGCTGCCAGTCACTACCCCTCAGTATCAGCGCCCGAATTGCCGCCGAACGCACGAGGTGGTGCTTATCCGTTGTCATGTGGTGAAATACAGATTCAATTTTTTCAATTTCCATCAGTATCAATTCGTCCAAACCCTCCAAACGGTTGTACCAATATCTACTTTTCAATTTATTCAAAGACCTTTTTCTAAAACCCAAATTCTGATAGAGCCCTTCCAATATTTCAGCTTCTTCACCACTCACGTGCTTTTTCATTAAAAGGATTTGGTCGAGCAGTATTTGACGGTTGAAAGAGCTGTTTTTATCTTCTCTGTCGAGTTGAACAGTTAGTTCTTTTTTTTGAAAAATTTTACCATTTTCATAAAAAAAAGACATCAACTCCGATAAAAGCGTCTCGTACTTTGAAACCAATATTTTAGAATAATCTGCTTGCTGCAATAGAATGGTTCTGCGCAAAAGAATCATGAATAATATCACCAAGGATGAAGTTAAAAAAAACAAAATGCAGCA
>JANMYC010000766.1:0-2570 GCA_031381715.1 Saprospiraceae bacterium | reverse complement strand
CTTAATAGAAACCACGCTTTTAAATATCATAAATTTTTCTACTTTGATTGCCACAAAAGCTTCAAGAGTCGCAAAAGCCGCCGAGGGTGACACCATTTTAGAGTTCGGTTTGCGCCGTGCGCAAGGCATTGATGGCGGCTTAACGGCAAGTCGGGCGGCGTACATTGGGGGCTGTCACGCTACCTCAAACGTGGCGGCGGGCAGACTCTACGACATACCCGTGAAAGGCACGCACGCCCACTCATGGGTGATGAGTTGGGAGGATGAATTGACAGCCTTTGAAAAAATGGCTACTGCAATGCCCTCAAATGCCTCTTTTTTGGTGGATACATATGATACTATTGAAGGCGTTAAGAACGTGATTAAAATTTCACAATACCCTGATTATCAACATATTAGGATTCAATCTATTCGCTTAGATAGTGGCGATTTAGCCCCCCTCAGTATAGAGGCTCGTAAATTGCTCGATGAGGCAGGATTGACTCACGTTAAAATAGTTGCCAGCAATGATTTGGATGAATATGAAATTGAAAAACTTAAAAAGCAAGGTGCCCGTATAGATATTTGGGGCATTGGCACAAAACTCGTCACGGCTTTTGACCAACCCGTTTTAGGTGGTGTTTATAAATTAGGTGCCATTAAAAATGAAAATGGGGAATGGGAACATAAAATGAAGTTTTCGGAGGAAGTCGTGAAATCGTCCACGCCAGGTATTTTACAAGTCAAAAGAAATATGACTGAATTGAAAGATATTATTTTTGATGAGCTGGACTATGATTCAATACCAGAAGGCGAAAATCTGTTAAAACCTATTTTCAGAAAAGGTGTATTGGTGTATCAATTACCTGATATTCAATCAATTAGAAATAAAACCATCGAAAATTTAAAGCTGTTCGACGAAAAGACGTTAGCGAAGCATAGAGTAAGTTTAGATAATAAACTAATTTTGAGGAAAGAAAAAATGCAAGCGAAGAACGAAGTAGTTGGCTAAAATAAACCTGCCTACCGGCAGGCAGGCACTGCTATCTTTTTAAGTCGGTTCTATAAAATGTAAAAAATACTCCGCTCTGCTCCGCATTTTTTACATTTTACAGCCCGACTATAGCAGCGTTTATTTCTTTACGCCTACTTATCATTTAAAACCAAACTAAATTATTTATGGCTTATACTTATGATTACCCTCGCCCCTCTCTGACTGTGGACTGTATTATCTTCGGTTTGGATGAGTCCAGCCGTTTAAAAGTTCTTTTAATACAAAGGGCTAACGAGCCTTTTAAACATCATTGGGCATTACCCGGCGGTTTTGTGGATGAAAATGAAACGCTTGAAGCAGCTGCTTTGCGAGAACTGAAAGAAGAAACCGGCGTATCTGATGTATTTATTGAGCAACTCTTCACCTTTGGTACGCCCGGGCGTGACCCTCGTGGCCGAGTTGTAACCATCGCATTTTATGCACTCATTAATCTCGGTGAGCATAAAATTGGGGCTGATACTGATGCTGCGGATGTGAAATGGTTCCCAATAAATAAACTCCCCCAACTTGCCTTTGACCACGCAGAAATTTTAGAAATGGCAATTAATCGTTTAAGAGGAAAAGTACGCTATCAACCCATCGGTTTTGAGCTTTTACCTGAAAAGTTCACGCTGACTCAATTACAGAACTTATATCAGACTATTTTGGATAAAGAACTCAACAAACGCAATTTCAGAACTAAAATTTTAAAAATGAATATCCTTAAAGAGGAGGATATACTGAGGGGGGTCGCTCACCGTCCCGCCCAATTGTATTCTTTTGATAAAGAAAAATACGAAACATACCTCAATCAAGGCTTTAACTTTGAAATATCGGGTTTCATAAAAGACAAAAAAGAAACTGAATGAGGGCATTAATTCTCGTTGATTTACAAAACGATTTTTGTGAAGGTGGGGCATTGGAAGTAAAAGGCGGAGACGACGTCATACCAATCGCTAATCGCTTGATGCCTCTATTTGATATAGTCGTCGCTACTCAAGACTGGCACCCAGCGAATCATGGCTCATTTGCTGCCAATCATTTGTGGCGTAAAGTGGGTCAGGTGATTGACTTAGACGGTTTGCAACAAGTTTTATGGCCTATGCATTGCGTACAGAATAGCTTTGGGGCAATGTTTCACAATGCTCTTAATACTGATGGGGTAAATAAAATAATTCAAAAAGGTACTAATCCAGAGGTTGACAGTTACAGTGGATTTTTCGATAATGGTCGGCTGCAACAAACAGAATTGGATGATTATTTAAAATCAAAAGCAGTAACCGAAGTCTATATTATGGGTTTGGCAACTGACTATTGCGTTAAGTTTACGGCTTTAGACGCTGTTTCGTTGGGTTATGAAACTTACTTAATAAAGGACGGTTCGAGAGGTGTGAATCTGAATAAAGGTGATGTAAAACGAGCTATTGACGAGATGAGAAATAATGGAGTGAAAGTAGTTTTAAATAAATCCATAAAGTAATACTTTTTCTTTTTAATCACTTAATAAGATAGTCGCTTACGCTCCGTTTAGCCACTGATTTTACAAATTAAAACTGAT
>JANMYC010000750.1:0-8385 GCA_031381715.1 Saprospiraceae bacterium | reverse complement strand
TGAAACCATACATAAAAACATTATTAGGTATTTTGAACCACGAATTCATCGGATTACACGAATTTAGATGTTGACAGAATTGTTGCGAATGACACTAAAATTGCCCTCAAGGGCAATTTATTAGTGAAATTAGGTAAAATTGTCAAAAACAAAATTAGTGTAATTAGTGTAATCCGATGAACCTGTCTGCCGACAAAGGCAGGTTCGTGGCTTAATAACTTTTATATATGGTTTCAAATAAAAAATCAGCATTTCGTAGCAATAATACTTAAAATTGAGAATTTTTAAAACAAAAAAACAGATATTGAAAAAGAAAATATCCAATCATCTTTTTATAGCATTTGAGGACGCCTAATAATTGTATTTAAATACTTGGATATTCACTACCTATTATCTTGAAATTTTATGAATTTTACCATTTAAAAGGTCGGGTATTGTATGAAAAAGCTTTTTGATTTTTTGATTTATGGTAATTTTCTGATTGCTGCTTGTGCTGCTTTTCAAGCGTGGCAGACTATCTGTATTCGACATTATAGTGTGGATGGTAATCCACAAATCATTTTCATATTTGCGGCGACTTTTTTTCTTTATAACATCCATAAACCGCTTACCTTTTATTTAAAAAAAGACCTTTTTGATGATATAACTGCATTCGACGAGCGCACAAAAAAACGCTTAAATAAATCCAAAGATTTTGAGACACCCCTCAGTATCTTAACTTTCACGGCAGGCATGGTGAGTTTAGAGTGCTATTTACGTTTTTATATTGATATTCAATGTCAGCTTATGGGCGTGGGTTTATTATCCATGGCTTATGTTTTGCCCATTTGGAAAGGTAAAAGATTGCGAGATATTCCTTATTTAAAAGTGTTTGTCATAGCGGGTGTATGGGCATTCGTTACCGTCATTTTTCCTTTAAAATCCTTCGCAAAGGAGTGGTACACTTGCGATACTTTTATGATTTTTGAGCGCATGGCTTTCATTTTAGCCATCACACTTCCTTTCGATATTCGGGATATGGAGTGGGATAAAAAGACTGGCGTAAAAACGATACCCCTCAGTATGGGCATCAAAAAAACGAAGATTTTATCGTATTCGCTACTACTTTTGTCGTTTTTAATTGCCGTTTTCATCTTTTCAATGACAGTTTACACCATAAATACGCTTGTTGCAATTAGTCTCTCTCTATTGGTAAGTGCTTATCTTATTCATAAAGTGGATGAAAAAAGGGGAGATTATTTCTACTACGTTTTTATCGATGGCATGCTTTTATTGCAGAGCGTACTGGTGTGTTTTATTTTTTAAAAAATTATATTTCGCATTCTTTTTAGAAAAAAAGTCTTTAATATTTCGATTACGTGTAACTTTGCGCCTTTAAAAATTAAAAAATATCATGTCTTCACACAGTCACAAGCTTAATCTTGCGGGAGTTTTAGTAGCAATGGGAATCATTTATGGCGATATAGGTACTTCGCCCTTGTATGTTATGAAAGCCATTGTTACGCCGGAAGGTCATGTCGAAAATATATCAAAAGCCTTAGTTTATGGAGGTATTTCATGTGTTTTCTGGACATTAATGCTCTTAACCACATTCAAATACGTCTATCTGGCACTCAATGCGGATAACAGAGGTGAAGGTGGGATTTTCGCGCTTTATGCATTGGTTCGCCGTTATAAAGCGTCTTGGATTATCTACCCTGCCATTATTGGCTGTGCGGCTTTGATAGCTGATGGATTTATTACACCGCCGATTTCAGTGTCATCGGCAGTAGAAGGTTTGGCTAATTTGGGAACGCGATGGGGTGTTGATTTTGAACATATTTCAACTGTACCCATTGTATTAACTATTCTGGTAGTTCTATTTATAGTTCAGCAATTCGGTACTAATGCGGTAGGTAAAGCGTTTGGGCCCGTGATGATGGTATGGTTTGCAATGATAGCCTTATTGGGTTTAAAATATATTTTGGAATACCCCTCAGTATTTGAAGCATTGAACCCCGTTTATGCATACGATTTGGTCGTGAATTATCGGGGAGAATTATCACATCTGCATGGATTTTGGCTTTTAGGTGCTGTTTTTCTGTGCACAACGGGAGGTGAAGCATTGTACAGTGATTTAGGACATTGCGGTAAAGATAATATCCGAATCAGTTGGATTTTCGTTTTTATATGCTTGATTTTAAATTATTTAGGTCAGGGTGCCTACTTAATGGCAAATTTTGAAGGTAAACCATTTGATGGCAACAGTGTTTTTTACTCACTCATGTCGCCAGAGTTTTTACCGTTTGGTATTGCAATTGCCACCTGTGCTGCCGTTATTGCGAGTCAAGCCTTGATTACGGGTTGCTTTACGCTTGTTAATGAAGCCATGAAATTAAAATTATGGCCTAACATGAAAGTTAGTTATCCAACCCAAATGATGGGACAGATTTATATCCCTTGGATAAATTGGTTTTTGATGGCGGGATGTATTTTAGTGGTATTATTATTCAAAGAATCAAGTAAAATGGAAGCCGCCTATGGTTTGGCTATCGTTTTAAATATGCTCATGACTACGTCTCTTTTATTGCATTATCTACACATGAAACGCTATTCTTTATGGAAGATAGTGACAGTTGGGGTAGTGCTGACTGTCGTTGAAATGGCATTTATGATTTCAAATTTGATTAAATTTCCGCACGGTGGTTGGTTCAGTGTGCTTTTAGGTTCAGTGCTGTTTTTCTTGATTTATATGTGGTATCGCGCTAAATTGTTGCGTAAAAAATATACCGATTTGACGGATATTGAGCCATATTTACCTATGCTCAGAGCACTTATTGATGACGATACTTTGCCAAAAGAGGCAACAAATTTGGTATATATGACAACGGCGGGTGACCATAAGACTATTGATGCCAATATTATCTATTCTCTTTTCAGAAAACGCCCTAAAAGAGCCGATATTTACTGGTTTGTCCACGTAGATATTTGCGATGATCCTTTTGTCCAAAAGTATAAGGTGCATACTATTGTACCCGAAAAAATATTTTTCGTCAATCTCCGATTCGGTTTTAAAGTGGAGCATAAAGTGAACAGGATGTTCGCTAAAATTGTCCAAAATTTACAAGATAATAATGAGGTGGATGAGCGCAGCCACTACCGCAGTCTTCGCAAATTCAACGTTCCAGCGGATTTCAAATTTATTTTGCTCAATAGCCGCGCTTCGGTGGATGATGAAATTAGCCCTTTCAATCAATTTGTCATTAGGGTTTATCGGGTTTTGAAAAAATTAAGCATCCCTACCCACGAGGATTTTGGTCTTGAAATAGCGAATGTGGAAATTGAAACCATCCCAATTAATATCAGCAAACAAAAAGAGTTTGATTTGACAAGAGAACATTGATAATTTTAACAAAATAGCATGGCAAAACAATTTAACGTGGTAAAAACCGTAGAATTGAAAGGCGAACTTTCAAAGGAACAAAAACGGTTTAATGGTTATCTTCAAAAGATAAAAAGTATAAAAGACCAGATTGAGCTCTCGCGAGAATTGGCTCTTGAATTGGGTCGCATGATTCAGGAACAAATTAAACCTCTGGAAGATAAAATGTATGATGCATGGAAATCATTCATCCTTGGGTTGGATAGAAGCATGTATGCTCATAATTTGGCGCCTAAGCAATTTGAAAAGTATGAATCTATCGTTTTTGAGCAAGCGGATAGTTATCTCGGAACTGCCAAGCCGGATGATGAGATAAAGGCTATATTTGATGAGCACAGCGAAGAAAGTTTTGACGACCTTCAAGCTGAAAGCGAAGTAGAAGGAAAGGACTACATTGTCCAGATGTTCAAAATGCAATTCGGGATTGATATAGACCCCGATGATATTGACGATGTACAAAATCCTTTTAATAACCCCAAATTATTTGAAAAAATACAAGAAGCGAAAGAAAAACATGATGCTAATGCCGAAATAAACGCGCAGAAAAAAGCTGAAAGCGAGGCAAAACGCGTAAAGACGGATAAGCAAATTAAGAAAGAAGAGAGTCGTAAAGCGGCGGAATCGGCGGTGAGTAAAACAACCAAGCAGATTTACTTGGATTTGGTTAAAAATTTTCATCCAGACACTGAAATGGATGAGGAAAAGAAAAAGTGGAAAACCGAAATCATGCAGCAAGTAACAGTAGCGTACGATGAAGATGATTACATAAAACTACTTGAACTCCAAATGACACTCCTTGAAAATAGAGAAAATGCCGTTGAAAAATTTGATAATAAACAATTGCGTCATTTTAATGACGCTTTGCGGCAGCAAGTACAGGAGTTAGAAATGCAGTTGACGATGAGTTCTCCTGCCTCAAACCCCATGTTTACACATGGGCATTTATTCAATTTGAACGGTGACCAGATGAAACGCAATGTCAATAGGCACGTTAAAGATATTGAAAGTGAATTGAACCGTTATAGAGATTCTCTCAATTATATCCAATCACTTAAAGGTTTAAAAGATTATGTCAAAAGATATGAATTAGACGATAATATGGATATGGGGATGTTGATGGAAATGATGCGTTTTATGAAGTAAAATATAGATTTTTATTAAAAATACTGAGGGGGTGTCAAAAGCACCCCCTCAGTATTTTAACAGTATTTTAAACATTTTCACAGTAAAAAGCCTTTCACTTTGATTGAACTAAACTGTAACTTTGCACTTTAAATTTTTTACCATTAAAAAAGCCTTTTCCCGTAAGAAAAGCGTTTAAAATAATAGACAATTTATGACAAAACCAGACATTCGTCAACTCGCAAAAGAACGCATACTCGTCATTGATGGTGCAATGGGTTCCATGATTCAACAATATAAGCTCACGGAAAAGGATTTTCGAGGAGAACGCTTTAAAGATTTTCATCTCGATATTCAAGGCAATAATGATATATTGAGTATTACGCGTCCTGATGTCATCAAAGCCATTCATAAGGCTTACTTGGATGCAGGTGCGGATATTTTGGAAACCAATACTTTCTCTGGAACAACTATTGCGCAAGCGGATTATGAATTAGAATCCGCCGTGTATGATATTAATTTTGAATCTGCTAAAATCGCTCGTGAAGCAGCAGATGAATATACGGCACTCGACCCCTCAAAACCCCGTTATGTGGCGGGTGCGATAGGCCCCACTAACCGCACGCTTTCACTTTCGCCCGATGTGAATAATCCGGGCTATCGAGCCGTTACATTTGACCAAGTGGCAGATGCTTATTATGAGCAAATTGAAGGTTTGGTGGATGGTGGGGTTGAAATTCTTTTGGTAGAAACAATTTTTGATACACTCAATGCTAAAGCGGCTATTTATGCCATTGAAAAATATTATTCGGCGCACCCCTCAGTAAAAAGGCTGCCTGTGATGATTTCGGGCACAATTACCGATGCTTCGGGCAGGACTTTGAGTGGTCAAACGGCTGAAGCTTTTTATATTTCAATAGCACATACTTCTAATCTATTGACGGTTGGTTTGAATTGTGCTTTGGGTGCAGACGAAATGCGCCCTCACGTGGAATCGCTTTCTAAAATTGCCACTTGTTTAGTTCACGCTTACCCTAATGCAGGGCTTCCGAACGAGTTTGGTGAGTACGACCAAAGCCCCGAAGAAATGCAAAAATTCATTCGTGATTTTGCAGAATCAGGCTTTGTAAATATCGTAGGTGGTTGTTGTGGTACCACACCTGACCATATTCGCGCCATGACGGAAGCAGTAAAAGGTTTAAAACCGCGGAAAGCGGCTAAAGCAACGGGATATTCCATGTATGCAGGTTTAGAACCTTTGATAGTGCGGGAAGAAACCAATTTTATCAACGTCGGTGAAAGAACGAATGTAACGGGTAGTAAAGCATTTGCTCGCTTGATTAAGCAGGGCGATTTTACAGCCGCTTTGGATGTAGCGCGTCAGCAAGTGGAAGGCGGAGCGCAAGTGATTGACATAAATATGGATGAAGGTTTATTGGATTCTGAAAAGGCGATGGTTGAGTTTTTGAACCTCGTGATGGCTGAACCCGACATTGCCAAATTACCAATTATGATTGACTCCTCTAAGTTCAATGTCATTGAAGCAGGTTTGAAGTGTGTGCAAGGCAAATGCATCGTGAACTCTATTTCAATGAAAGAAGGCGTTGAAAAATTTATTGAACAAGCTAAAATTGTCAGAAGTTATGGTGCCGCAGCTGTGGTGATGGCATTTGACGAACAAGGGCAAGCAGATACCACTCAGCGCAAGGTGGATATTTGTGAAAGAGCGTATAAAATTCTAACGGAGCAAATTGGTTTCCCACCGTCTGATATCATTTTCGACCCCAATATCTTTGCGGTAGCAACGGGTATTGAAGAGCACAATGAATACGCGATTTATTTCATCGAGGCTTGTAAAGGCATCAAAGAACGTTGTCCAGGGGCTAAAATTTCGGGCGGGGTATCCAATATTTCGTTCAGTTTTAGGGGAAATGATAAGGTGCGCGAAGCGATGCACTCGGCATTTCTGTACCACGCAACCCGCGCGGGCATGGATATGGGCATTGTGAATGCGGGCATGATTGAGGTGTACGACGATATTCCAAGACAACTTTTGACTTTAGTTGAAAATGTACTTTTTAATAAAAATGAAAGCGCTACTGAGGAACTTACAACTTATGCCGAATCCCTCAAAGATACAGGAGGCAAGGCAGTAACAAAGGACTTAGCTTGGCGTGAACTCACGCTTGAGCAGCGCATTACGCACTCTTTGGTGCGCGGTATTGATGAATTTGTGGAAGAAGATACCGAAGCTGCGCGCATTAAATACCCATCACCTTTGACAATCATTGAAGGACCTTTGATGGATGGGATGAACGTAGTAGGTGATTTGTTTGGTTCTGGTAAAATGTTTTTACCTCAAGTAGTCAAATCTGCGCGTGTAATGAAAAAAGCGGTGGCATATTTGACACCTTTTATTGAAGCTGAAAAACTCAGAACGGGCAACACTGAAAGCAGTTCAAAAGGTAAAATATTGATGGCAACTGTGAAAGGTGACGTGCATGATATTGGTAAAAACATCGTGGGCGTGGTCTTGGGCTGTAATAACTACGATATTGTTGACTTGGGTGTGATGGTTTCTGCTGATAAGATATTGAAAATGGCGCGTGAGGAAAAAGTGGATATCATCGGTTTATCGGGTTTGATTACGCCGAGTTTGGATGAAATGGTACATGTGGCTAAAGAAATGGAACGTCAAGGTATGAAAATCCCATTGATGATTGGCGGTGCAACCACTTCTAAAACCCATACGGCGGTTAAAATTGAGCAACAATACAAAGGCGGGCAAGTGGTTCATGTACTTGATGCATCCCGTTCGGTATCCGTGGCAAGTTCACTTTTAAGTAAGGAAGGTACTGTAAAACAAGACTTTATAAATAGCATAAAAGCTGAATACGAACAGGTTCGTGTACTGAGGGGTAATAGAAAATCTTCTAAAAAGTACTTGACAGTCAATCAAGCGCGTAAAAATAAAACGCCATTGGATTGGTCAAATTATACACCGCCTAAACCATCTTTTTTAGGTATTAAAACTTTTGAAAATTATGATTTGGCGGAGCTTCGCAAATATATTGACTGGACGCCTTTCTTTCAATCTTGGGAATTACACGGCAAATACCCCGCTATTTTAACCGACGAAATCGTGGGAGTAGAAGCCGTAAAACTCTTTAATGATGCTCAAAAAATGCTCGACTGCATTATTACTGAGGGGTGGTTGAAAGCCCGCGCGGTCATTGGATTTTTCCCTGCTAACAGCACAGAAGACGATATTGAGCTTTACTATGATGAAAAAGATGAAGAAGTTTTAACCGTTTTACACAATTTAAGACAGCAAAATCAAAAAGCCCCTGGGCAACCCAATTACTGCTTAAGCGATAATATTGCGCCTAAAACCAGTGGCAAGAGGGATTATATTGGCGGCTTTGCGGTTACTACGGGTATTGGTATTGAAGAACACGTGGCGCGTTTTGAAAAAGACCACGACGATTACAACGCCATTTTAATA
Organism: Saprospiraceae bacterium; assembly: GCA_031381715.1. Classification (GTDB taxonomy): domain Bacteria; phylum Bacteroidota; class Bacteroidia; order Chitinophagales; family Saprospiraceae; genus JAAFJT01. The sequence continues at coordinate 337 of JANMYC010000750.1, read as the reverse complement.
AAAGCCTTGGCAGACCGTTTTGCCGAAGCCTTTGCTGAGCGCATGCACGAGCGCGTCCGCAAAGAGTTTTGGGGATATGCTCAAAGTGAAACGCTTGAAAATAATCAATTGATTGAAGAGGAATATCAAGGTATTCGTCCTGCTCCGGGCTATCCTGCTTGCCCTGACCATACCGAAAAAGCGACTTTATGGGAACTTTTAAAACCTGAACAAAATGCAGGTATCACCATAACAGAAAGCTTTGCGATGTATCCAACGGCTGCCGTAAGTGGTTGGTATTTCAGCCATCCCGATTCCAAATACTTCGGCTTGGGTCAAATATCCAAAGACCAAGTAG
>JANMYC010000726.1:0-1793 GCA_031381715.1 Saprospiraceae bacterium | reverse complement strand
TCAACTGAAAAATTAAAAAATGTCCGATAATAAGCCCGTAAGCCAACAGAAAAAGCGTTTTGATACCCAATTATTTTTCCGCATTTTATCGTTAGCGAAACCCTATCAAGGTTATTTTATTTTTGCTGCTTTTTTAGCCGTCGTATTAGCTCCCCTTTCAAGTATGCGCCCCTTTTTGATTCAACAAATGGTGGATGAGCATATTTTTAAATACGATGTGGAGGGTATGACCCGCATGGTTATCATCCTACTTGTACTACTTTTTTCAGAAGTTGCTATACAATATATATTCAATTTTACTACCTCGTGGTTGGGGCAATCAATTATAAAAGACCTCCGAATCCGTGTTTTTAAACATATTTCAAGCCTTAATTTATCCTATTTCGATAAAACACCCATCGGGACATCCACCACGCGTACCATCAACGATATTGAAACCATCAATTCGGTTTTTTCAGAAGGCATTATCACCATACTTGCCGATTTATTGACTTTAATTGTGGTTCTGGGCATCATGTTTTGGACGAGTTGGAAACTGACCTTGGTATGTATGACCGTTTTACCTTTGCTCATTTTCGGCGCGCGCTGGTTCAAAAATGAAGTAGCCAAATCGTTCCAAACCGTAAGGAATGAAGTTGCCCGCATGAATGCTTTTTTACAAGAGCATATTACGGGTATGCGCATCGTTCAGATTTTTAATGTAGAAAGTCAAGAGCGTGAAAAATTCAAACAAATCAATCGTTCTTACACAGGCGCGAACTTGAAAGCGATATTTGCCTATGCTGTCTTTTTCCCGATTGTAGAAATTGTGTCGGCGGCAGCATTGGGTTTGATGGTATGGTATGGCTCGCAAGGGGTGATTCAGAATCATATCACTTTAGGCGTTTTGGTTGCATTCCCCGTCTATTTAAATATGCTTTTTCGCCCCATTCGGATGCTGGCGGACAAATTCAATACCCTACAAATGGGTATGGTAGCTGCCGAGCGCGTTTTTAATCTCGTGGATGATACCAATAATATTGAAAAAACAGGCACTAAAAAGGTCAACAGACTGAGGGGGGATGTCGAATTTCAAAATGTAGATTTTGCTTATGACGGTGAAAATTTAGTCTTAAAAAATGTCAGTTTTCAATTAAAACATGGTGAAACTTTAGCCATCGTTGGCTCAACTGGCTCTGGTAAAACGACGATTACGAGTATTCTTAATCGCTTTTACGAAATACAAGGTGGCTCTATAAAAGTGGATAATATAGATATAAAAGAGTACGAATTATACAGTTTCCGCAACAGAATAGCCGTTGTTTTACAAGATGTATTCCTTTTCTCAGGAACTGTCCTTGAAAACATCACATTAAGAGACCCCTCAGTATCCAGAGAAAAAGTGATAGAATGTGCTCAAATAATCGGGGCAGAAGAGTTCATTTTACGCCTACCTGGCGGTTATGATTATCAAGTGATGGAACGTGGCGCTACACTTTCGATGGGGCAAAGGCAGTTGATTTCCTTCGTCCGCGCCTTAGTTTTCGACCCTGATATATTGATTTTGGACGAAGCCACCTCTTCAATTGACCCTGAATCGGAAGGTGTCATTCAGCATGCCATCGAGACGCTTATTGCCAAACGCACGAGCATCATTATTGCTCACCGCCTTTCAACAATTCGCCACGCCAATAACGTTTTGGTGATGGATAAAGGAGAAGCCATTGAATTTGGTCCACATGAAAAATTAATCAAAATCGAGGGCGGGCGGTCTCGAGAATTGTATGAAATGAAATTTTCGGCAATGATTGGGG
>JANMYC010000711.1:0-3158 GCA_031381715.1 Saprospiraceae bacterium | reverse complement strand
AAATATTATCTTATATTTCGGTGCGCTGCACCTTAAAAAGATGGACTTTCAACAGCTACAAATATTTCGGTGCGCTGCACCTTTTTGGAATTATTCAATCTTACCCCCTCAGTATTCCCCGAGAATCAGAATCATCAAATTAAATTAAATCCCAACCTTTACGATATTCTCGCCAAAGCAAGGCATTGGCTTCTGAATCGTGCTTAAATTTCTCTTTTTTGGGATTCCATTCCAATTCTCGTTTTAATCTATAAGATATAAGCCCCAGATGCATGGGCATCGTCATTTGGCGCACATATTCAAGGTTGGATTCGGGCTGCGTCCGTTTTTTAACCGCATCCACAAAATTCTGTTGATGACCAGGTGAGCGGGGTATAGTTATGGGAACTTCCGGAATATCGTTCATGACAACGCCATTGATGGTAATTTCACGAGTCGAATAATCACATATCAATGTGCCTTTTTCACCTTCAAAATAAGCTCCAATATGCGTTTTTTCGGCGCCCGGCACATTGGGCGGAGTAGATGTCCAATGCAGTTTTAAGCCTTCAAATTGATAATCAATATCAATCCACTTCGGTGTATCACCTATGCCATCGGATTTTTCACCATTAGCTTTGATTTTAGTTAAGTTTTTGGGTGCAATTGCCCACCACACTATATCGGCAATATGACACCAAAAATCTTGAAAAACGCCGCCCGAATAATCCATAAAATAACGATAATTGAAATGACACCGCTCGGGCATGTATTGCGAATAGGGCGCGGGCCCCAGCCACATATCCCAATTCAGATTGGCAGGTGGCGTTTGAAACGGAGAAGGCTCTAACACTGGCGGAGGTCCCGTTTTCCACAACCGAACAGTATGCACTTTACCAATAACGCCCGCTTGAATCAATTCAGCGACCCGATGATAATTATCGCCCGCGTGGATTTGAGTGCCCAATTGAAAAATGCGGTTGTGCTTTTTCATGGATTTAAACATCTTTTGACCTTCTCGCACATTATATGACAGGGGTTTTTCACCATAAACATCTTTTCCCGCTTGAAAAGCCATGATAGCAACCTGTGCATGCCAATGGTCGGGTGTGGCGCAGGTGATGGCGTCCACATCTTTTCTATCTAAAATATTTCTGAAATCAGCGTATGTTTTAGGCTGTAAATTGGGATATTTCGTCTGTAAACTCTGCAACGTTTTGCCCAAATGCTCGGAATCCACGTCGCAAAGCCCGACCACATCCACCTCAGGCAAGGCGGCAAACCAATTCATGTGGTTATTACCCATGCCACCTAAGCCAATGTGCGCCACCTGCAGTTTATCGCTGGGTTGCACCCTTGAAAGGAAATTGGGAATGTACATAAAACCCAATGCAGAAGCACTGCTTTTGAGGATGAAATCACGACGATTGAAGGAAGTTCTCATTTTTGATGTATTTTTAATGAAGTTCATTTGAAACTTGAAAATACATCATATCTCACAAATTTTATCAAATTTTATTGAAAAAATGAAGGATTGATTCGGCTGCCACTTCCCACTGACTTTCTAAAAATAAATTATGGGCTTCCCCCCTCAGTATTAAGGCTGTTGTATTGTATGCTTGAGCGGTCTGCTCTACTTCATGTTTTGAAAAAATATAATCTTTTTCTCCGCCGATAACGTGGATAGGCGTTTTGATTTTTTTAGGATTGGGTAAATTAAAAATAAGCATATCGAGATAGGCTAAATAGGATTCATCTTGCAGTTTTTCCATGGCTATTAAAACGTCCGAATCTGAGAATTTTTCAGAATAAAATAACTCTTTTACAAGGGTAGGAGTAGAGATAAGCGGTGCAAGTGACCAGATTAAGTTAACTTTTAAAAAGGTTAAAGGATGTTGAAATAAGGATTTTAAAGTAACTCTCCAAACGCCTTGAGGTGGTACAGATGCGATTAAAGCCGCTTTTTCAATGCGATTAGGGTATTTTTCTAAAAACTTTTGAACCACCAAACCACCCATTGAGTGACCTATTAAATACACCTTTTGTTCTTTAGCTAAGGCATCCACCACCGAAGCCACATCTTCCACGTATTCGCTGATGCGCCGAAATTTTAAAGAGCCTTTTGAGGTACTTTGCCCATGATTTCGATAACTTGGAGCAATACATTGAAAACCTTTATCAGCAAAATAAGGCATCATTGTCGGTTGCCAACAGCGGGCATCATGCCATGCACCATGACAAAAAACGATGGTTGAGCCATTGGATACTGAGGGGGTATTGCTTAAAATTTCAAGAGACATTTAACCTATTTTAAAATTTCAAAAACAATAATAATCATTAAAATTGGATAAAACAAAAACGGTCGGATACCCCTCAGTATCCAACCGTTTTTTGAAAAAGGTTAAGCGATTTTTAGGCTTTTTATGAAAAAATGCCCAAAATATCCATTTTAAACCCTTCAAGTATCTTGGATTCTATTTCACCTATTTCTATGGCAAATGAAGAGAGAACATAGTCATTGTCTTCTAAAGTATAGACTTCAATTGCCTGATTTTTAGGGTCAACTATCCAATATTCCGACACGCCAAACTCGCAATACAAATCTTTTTTCACGCTTCTATCGTTGCGATAAGTTGAGGGAGATAATACCTCTACTATCAAATCTGGATGCCCCATGATGCCATCATTGGAGACGATAAAAAGCCTATCAGTTTTAATAAAAAGAATATCGGGCTGAGTGTTATTGTATTTATCAAAAAAAACATCAATGGGCGAGACGTAGCATTTCCCCAATTGTTTTTCCTTAATAAAATTATTGATAAAAGTACTCAAATTAGTGACCGCTTCTTGATGTGGCGGTGAGGGTGTTTGTTTTTTTACAATATGTCCATTTATAAGTTCATAAAAGTAACCTTCTTCGAGTTCCATTTCAAAAAACTCTTGAACGGTTAATTTTCTTTCTTCTCTTTTTTCTTCTGTCAATATCATGGCTTAAAATCTTTTATTCTTTACAAAAATAGAAAAAAATATTGAAAAATCAATTTTTAAAACCATACATAAAAGCTATATTAGGTATTTTGAACCACGAACCTGCCTTTGTCGGCAGACATGTTCGTGGCTTAATAACTTTTATGTATGGTTTCAAAACCAAATTTAACTAAAAATAAAAACGGTCGGAT
>JANMYC010000688.1:0-10028 GCA_031381715.1 Saprospiraceae bacterium | reverse complement strand
AAAAATCCTTTTTTCCAAAAAGGTTTAGCAGCCAGAGTAAAAACGGGTGAAAGAAACTTAGTTGAAGTTGCATTTAGATTTGCTGATGCTGTTAAAAATAAAAATGGTAAAGATTGGATGGCTTATAAATTCAATTTTTTTAACTTGAAAGCCAATGATTGGGTAGCCGATAATTACGATCCTGTTTCAGACACTAAAACGGACAAAAGCAACCCCGGCGGTTATGATGCAGTCAATATTTATGGTGACGAACGTGAAGGAACATATGATTATACTCAAACGAACAAAGATCAACCATGGAACTTTATCAATTTAGGTCAATTCCACAGAACAGGATACAGAGAATCTGATATAGTAGATTACAATACTAAAAATACTAAAGCCAATGTTGCAGTACATTTCAGGTTAAAACCATCAGAAGAGCAAGCTTCTCCGGAATTAATATTGGCTTCTAACTTTGGTAGTGGTACTACGGTGTATCAAGGTGATAATCGTTTTAGCTTGAAAAATATCTTATTTTTTCAAAATCGGATAGAATTACGCAAGCGGGATAAATATTTCGTTCGTTTTTATGCCACCAACGAAAATTCAGGTGATTCATATGACCCTTATTTCACTGCTTTGTTATTACAACAAAAATCTAAAACTACGGGTACTTGGGGCGACGATTATACCCGCTATTGGAGACAAGTAATTGATAGACGAGCCAATGGGTTGGGTTATCCTCAATTACAAATAGTACTAAATCCAGATGGTACAATCAGTGGAAGCTTTGATAAAGCTAAAGCAGACAAATTCATTCAAGATAACTCGGCACTGTTTGCAACGTGGCACAATGAAGCAAGGGCTTATGCAGATACGTTCAAAACCCCAAATCCATATTATATTCCGGGAAGTCAGGCTTTTATAAATGAATTTAACCGCATAACTAGTACTAAATCAAGTAAACGTGAAATACAAAATGGTGGAACGGGCTTTTATAGCCGCTCTGCATTGTATCATGGTCATGGAGAATACCGCTTCCAACCCACAAAATTGGTGAATGAATTGGTTGTAGGCGCAAATTTTAGAGTTTATGCACCGCTTACTAACGGAACTATTTTCACCGATTCAGCCATTTTATCAGAAAGACGCAAACCAGATGGAAGTGTTGGGTACGATACCTTAGGCTATAATGTGATTAAAAACAGTGAATTTGGTGTTTATACAGGTATTGAAAGAAAATTTTTGGATAACAAATTTAAGTTTAACGCTACTATCCGTATGGATAAAAATCAAAACTTTGGCGTTTTATTTTCACCCGCAGCCTCGCTTATTTGGCAACCCGATAAGATAAACTATGTCCGTATGATTTTCTCTTCTGCTATTCGCAATCCTACTTTGGGTGATCAATATTTGAATTTAAATGTAGGTAGAGCGATTTTGAGTGGTAACATTACTGGTTTTGATAATCTTGTAACTGTTGAATCATTTAGAGAATATATAGATAGTAGTTTTAAAAAGCGATTATTGAAGTATTTTAATGTTGCACCAATTCGTCCCGAAAAAGTCAAATCATTTGAATTGGGCTACAGAACTACTATCAATAATGCTACCTACGTGGATATGAGCTATTATTATAGCTTCTACAAAGATTTTATCGGCTTTCAGATTGGTGTTCGCACTGATTTTGATGCGACAACTGGATTCCCTAAAAACACGCAAGCATATCGTGTTTCATCCAATGCTTCAAGTAGGGTTACCACTCAAGGTTTTGCATTAGGACTAAGTCATTATATAAAAAATTTAATCCTTTCAGGCAATTATTCTTGGAATGTTTTGAATACTAAAACAGATGACCCTATCATACCTGCATTCAATACACCCGAGCACAAATTCAATTTAGGTGTAACGGGCAGAGATGTTAAAATAGGTAAAATTGAAAACTTAGGTTTTAGTTTAAACTATAAATGGATAAAAGGTTTTGTGTTTGAAGGTTCACCACAATTCACAGGTGCTATACCCACTTATGATTTAGTGGATGGTCAAATTAACTATACCATGCCTAAAATAAATACAACCATTAAAATAGGGGCAACTAACATGCTTAACAAGAAACAATATCAAGTTTATGGTGGTCCGCGCATAGGCCGGATGGCATATATTTCATTACAATACGATTGGGCTAAGAAATAAAATTTCTTGAAACCAATATATTTTAAAAAAATTTATTGCCAATGTTCCCCCCCTCAGTATTTTGTACTACTTTTGCTCAATAGGTTACTTAATTAAACAACGGATTTTCTATTATTTTTTAATTCAAAAATGAAATTATGAAAAAAAATTACCTACTTCTATTTGTTCTTTTTACTACTTTGTCTTTAAATCTGTCTGCTCAGCGATATTTAACATCGCAGTTTACAAAAGTTGATAAATCGACAGTTATTTACGGTAGAAATTATACCATAATAACTATTCCATCAACGGGACATACTTTAAATCAGCCATTAGTTGCCGACATTTATCAACCTAACGGAGATACTGCATCAAACCGTCCTGCAGTTATTTTCGTCCCAACTGGTAACTTTTTACCAAAAGTAGCTCGTTCTTCACCTACGGGCGACAGAGTGGACTCTATTGCAGTTGAAATGTGTACACGTTTTGCTCAATTAGGTTACGTAACGGCTTCTATTGATTATCGTCAAGGTTGGAACCCTATCGCTTCAACTCAAACTGAGCGTAGTGCTACGATTATCAATGCTTCTTACCGTGGTATTCAAGATGCTCGTAATGCAGTCCGTTATTTAAAAGCAAATGCTGCTACTTTAAAAATTGATACCAATCGAATTATGGTTATCGGTGAAGGTACAGGTGGTTATATCAGTTTAGGTATGGCTACCCTTGATAACTACAATAAAATTTTAACTACTCAATATCCACAAGGTAAATTCACTACAGTAGTTAATAATCAAGTAGTTCCTATGATTGTTGAGGCTTTGAATGGTAATATTAATGGTACTTCATTCACAAGAGCTCCAGCAACAGGCTCACCTTATCCAGCGGGAGATACGCTTTGTATCTCTAATCTTCCAGCAAATACATCTAATGTTCAATTAGTTGTCAATATGGGTGGTGCATTGGGTGATATTACTTGGATGGATGCTAACAGTGTTCCAATTATCTCAATTGCTGCACCGCATGATCAAAACGCACCTTACCGCGATGGCGTTTTGGGTGTGCCAATCGGAAATGGCGTTTCATTACCAGTTGTTCAAGTTCAAGGTAGCCATTGGGTATCCTTGAAAGGTGATACACTTGCTAACAATAATAGATTTAAAAAGTTGAAGGCAGCTAATGACCCTTACAAGGCTCTTATTGCTCCAAGAAATACAGCATCTGGATTTACAGTAGGTGGTACGTATTCTTCAAGCTTATTTACTATTGTTGGACGTTCTGGTGATGATTCTTCTCCATACCAATGGTGGAATACAGATACAACTAAGCAAACTTTTGGTAATAATGCTTCAGCATTAGCGAGTAATCCTGGAATGGGCGCAGTTAAAGCACGTTTGTACATTGATTCAATCATGACATTCATCATTCCAAGAGCGTGTGTAGGTTTATCTTTGCCTTGTGCAAGTTTAGTTTCTTCTGCTGAAGAAGTATTGAATAGCACAAATGTGAAATTAGTTGCTTCACCAAACCCTGCTCAAAAATCAATTGTGTTTGAAAGTGATGCTTTCAATCCAATTCAAGCAATCGAGCTTTTTGATATCAGTGGTCGTTCAGTGATTCAAGCGCGCAATATCAATAATCATTTCTATCAGTTGGATAGAGGCTCATTACCAAACGGTATGTACATAGCCAAAGTCAAATTTGAAGGCGGCATTTTAAGTAAGAAAGTCGTCTTTGAACAACAATAGTCATATTGATTTGATTCTATAAAAAAATCCATCGTCTATTAATTTAGGCGGTGGATTTTTTTGTAGTGCGAAACCCCAGTTACGCATGATTTTTTTTTGCAAAATATCATTTCCGCTCCACAAAAAATACCCCCTCAGTAAAATGCACATTTGAGGCATAAATACTGAGGGGGTATTTTATTCATGCGGAAGTGGAGTTCCGCTTTAAGTTGTTATCAACTTCGTAACATTCATTTTATAGTTTCTACCCACTGGAATCTCCTTATCTTTTATTTTAACGGAATTACTGCCCAATGAAGTAATTTTGTCCACCGCCACTATAAAAGATTTATGCACTCGGAGGAATTTATCATCGGGTAATTTTTCTTCTAAATATGAAATACGCTGATAAGTTATCAACGATTCTTTATCCGTTTTGATGCGAACATAATCTTTCAAACTTTCAATGTATAAAATATCCTTTAAAAAGACCTTTTTCATCTCTCTATTCACCTTAAAATATTTGTAGGCTTGCTCATAACTATCCGAGAGAGAAGTTGTGGAGTCCAACATAGTCAAACGCCTCTGATGATATTTAGAAACTGACCTCAAAAAGCGGTCAAATGTGATGGGTTTTAATAAAAAATCCAAGACATCAAATTCATAGCCTTCCAAAGCATGTTCTCTATATGCAGTGGTAATGACCACTAAAGGCTTATTAGGCAACGATTTGAGTAACTCCCACCCTGTCATGCGGGGCATATGGATATCTAAAAACAGTAAATCAATGGGTTCGCGTTGCAAAATAGCAAAAGCATCGACTGGATTATGGGATTTGGCAACGAGCTCCAAATCGCTCACTTTTGAAATATGAGTAGCAACTAATTCAGCTGCAAGTGGCTCATCATCTACGACTAAACATTTTATTTTCATATAAAATTATTGGATAATTTCTTATTTTAACACAAATAATTAAATTTAGTTACTTAATCCGATGAAAGCAAAGGTTTGATGGTAGAACTCAATAAATTGACAACATTATGACTCTTCACTTTATTATCAGAACCTTTTAATTCATCTGATAAAATATCTAAAGTGCCATTTTTGTATCCATTTGGGCTTTCATTGAAATCAATTTTAAGCACAGCCAGATATGTATCATCCTCCTTCATTGTCTTGAGTTCATGTTTATCCTTATAAATAATTTGGAGCCTTTTACTCAAATTATCTAAACCCAAGCCATGTCCAAAACCAGCAATTACCTCCACATCGTCTGAACAGCTGTTTTCAATTTTAAAAATTAAAACACCTTTATTCAATGAAATGTCAATGTGTATCCAGCTATCATTCACCTGTTTGCTCACACCATGTTTAAAGGCATTTTCAACTAATGGTAAAAACAGAAGTGGCGGTAAGTTGATATTTCTAACGTTTTTGTACACATTTAACTGCACATCAAGCCTATCTCCATAACGGATTTTTTCAAGGTTGATATAATTTTTGATGTACTCCACTTCTTTATCCAGACTAATAAAATCCTCTTTAGAATCATATAACATATAACTCAACAAAGCCGAAAGGCGATATATCATATCCGAGGCTTGAGTGGAGCCTTTCAGAGATAACATATAGATATTATTCAATGTATTAAAGATGAAATGCGGTTGCACTTGCGATTTCAATAATTGCAATTCGGCAGCCATTTTCTCTTTCAACATGACATCCGAAAAATGCTGTTGCTCTTTCCATTTGCCAAGCAAATAAATAAAAGTACCAACAAGAGCTATCAAATGCACTTGCACAGCCCCAATCATCATTTTAGGTACAAAAAAAAGTGGCTCTGTCAATCGCGTTGGAAACGAAATTGGATATATGAACGTGAACAAAAAAGTCCTTCTTAAAATACCACTCACTATCAAACTTGCGGCAAGACTTGCCACAAATTGCCAATGTTTTTTCTGTAAAAAAAATCGATTAAATGTAATGTGTATGGTATAATACGTTGCAGCCATCGCGATTGGGACTATCCCGCAAGCTGTCAAAAACGAAGCATACGCATTATTGTCATTTATAGTCGCCTCGGGCAACCAAGTGTAAAGGAAGAACAAAATCCAGAACACAAAGTGCCAAGTGACACTTCTGTATTTTTCAAGCCGTAATTTCATTAGTTAGTCATTTAACATTCCCGATAACTTAATGTCAGCAAAGATATTCATTTAAAAAGGTGCAAAATCTTATTTTTTCCCAAAAGAATTTTTTACTTGTCCAACAACTACTATTCGTTTTACAATACATATTAAGCAAATTTTAAATTCCCCTAACGCTTTATCTACCCCTCAGTATAAAGCCTGTTTTAACGACTTTTCATCGAAAATTCATAGCACCGACGAGGATTTATTGCTAAAAAAAACGCTCCGAGAGTTTTGAATTCCCGGAGCGTTTTTGCTCAAACCTAAAAAATTAGATTATAATTTAAACGGATTAGAGAATTTCTCCTCTTTTGCCAAATAATCATCCGATAATGTCTTTAAAAAATCTGCTAAAGCTGTTTTATCAGACGCTGTCAACATTAAAGGGCGAGGTGCTTGGAAACTTGTGTTTGTAGAGCTTCCCCAACTTGCACTTCCACCGCTATTAAAACCACCGCCATTGCCCTGCCAAGAAAAACTGCGAAGGCTCGGCATTAGGTTTTCATGGGGTTTCAAATCATGGTCATAATGATTCACTACGTTCATTAAAGTTTTGAAACGACCATCATGCATATAAGGAGCTGTCAAAGCTACATTTCGTAAAGAAGGCACCTTAAAAAGACCATTTTTTTGACGAGAACCAGTCAATTGCCCCACACCGTTGTCCTGATAAGTCTCATCCAAACCAATATTTTCGGCGAATTGACCATCTAAAGTCGTGTTAAAATTATCACCACCGTGGCAATTATTACAATGCAATTTATCCATAAAAAGCTCTTTTCCACGCATTTCAGAACCATTGAAATTGTAGAATTTCTGCTTTTTACCTTCATCAAATTTAGAGCGATAAGTCACCATTGAGCGGATAAATTGCGCCATTGATTTCGCAATTTTATCGCCCGTGATTTCTTTTGAACCATAAGCTTTTTCAAATAAATCAGGGTAATAAGCGATTTTATTCAATTTTACCACCAATTTATCCATATCCTCAATACCCATTTCAATATGGTTTTGGATCGGGCGAAGCGCCAAATCTTCCAAAGAACTTACACGAGTATCCCAGAAAAGCGTTTTTTCCAAGTTAGCATTCACAATTGCCAAAGCATTTCGAGTTGTTTTTACACCTTGAAAACCCGTACTGAAAGCTTCTTTATCCGCAAAACCATTCTCTTGATGGTGACATGATGCACATGCTACTTGGTTGTTGAGCGAAAGTTTTTTATCGTAAAATAGCACTCGACCCAATGTAGCCCCGTCATTAGTAATTGGATTGGAATTATTATCTTGAAAAGCAATTCCACCCGCTTCACCTTTATTGGGTAAGGCATAATTGAACGATTGAGAAGGCAATTTGAGGCTATCCGCCTCAAAGGTTAACTTGGTATTGTCCTCTGGTTGACAGCCTATTAGCACGCCAATCGCCGCAACAATACCCAATGAAGTCCATTTTATTTGATTCATGGCAACACATTTGAAGATTAATTAAAATTGTTTTAAATATTAAAATCATGTTCCTTAAAAATTCAAGAAAGTTTTACAAAAATATGACATTTTGAAATACGGAATTGTTAAAGTTTCTTCCCCCCTCAGTATAAAACCCATTTTTACTTAAAATCTGTAACTAAAATAGACATTAGCCGGCCCATAAAACTTTGCGCCACCTTCCTCGGAAGTTTTAATTACCTTATTAAATTGTGGGTTGGTGGTAAAATCATCCTTTTCACTGGTTTTTGATTGCAGGAATCCCAAACTCATTTCACTTCCTAAACTAATTTTTGAATTAAAATTATAACGAATCCCTACCATTAATGCTGCTCCAGCTGATTGAGTTTTTAAAACACGTATCGCTTTATCAAAACCCGAATCAAAAACTTTATTCACTCCCGAACGCCCCCAGGTCACATCACCACCAATCATCATCGTCCATTTTTCATCAATGGGAATTTGACTCTCATAACCTATTCTAAAATCCATGGAGTTTTTTGTCACCGTTCGCGAATCCGCAAAGCCACCAAGTTGCTCTTTATATTTATCATAGGTAAAACCAGCCCCAACTCTTAGATAATTTTGTCCTTGAAACCGATATTTATAATATGCCAAATAAGGTGAAATTGGAAACCTCTGAGTATCCTTTACTAAGCCAAACAACCTAAAAACTTGCGCCAAAACCGCTCCCGTTTCCACTCCTACCTCGTGCCGATAAAGTAGTCCTGCCTTTTCAGTTTTCTTTCTATTATTTAAAACAGTTTGGATAACGCTATCCGCTTTTATATCCGTTTGCGCCATTAAAGGCATTTTTAAAGCAATGTAAATGAGTAGAATCAATATTTTTTTCATAAAATTGGATGAATTGATGAAGGTTATCGGTTTGTATATTTTATCAAAATTTAGAAATATATCTAAAGCTTTATGTTCTCAATGATAGAAAATCTATTGTCAGTAGGCGATGTCCCCACTAAAATCAAATTATTATTGGATAAGAAAAAACGACTGGGCGCACTGTAAAAAGGGATACTTTTCACATAAGTACATTCAGGGAATTTAAAAACATCAATCAATCGTTCGGATGGATTCTTTGAAGCTACTCTCAAAGCATATATTTCAGTTCCTAAGCTTGAAAATTGGTAATCGGAATAGCGAATAATGTCACTGGTTGGCACTTCTTCCGCCAATTTTTTCCGTACTTGAAAAGTTAACGTATCTATTACGGTACCATTATTATCCATAACGAATTGTGCATCATCATTTGAAAATTTAAATGGACGTGCTTTAGTCATACCCTTTATTGGAAAAGTCCTAAAGTTTTTATTGAGTGAAAATCTCCCATTATCTCCCATATTAAAAGTTGATATAATAGCGTTCCCCCCCTCAGTATTTATGGCATAAAAACCCTTATTTTTATTCATTTTCTTTAAAAAAACCGGGGTAGCTGGAATTTTATTGAAAGTAAAAAAGAAACTGAAATCTTCATTGGCATTAAAGTTTGGTATATTGTTTCGAGGTCGGCTCGTAATACCATTAGAATTTGAGAATAAAATCCAACTATTATTAAAATGAGAAATGGCAGAAGCATTTCGAGGTACAAAAACAGTCAAAGGATTTGAAATATTATTGAAATTAAAAATACCATAATTATTAAATTGGGTGGGAAGGAAAAACTCACTTCCTAAATTGCTTTCAATAAAGGATAAATCGAGATCATTCATAAAAGAATTTGACGGAAAAAAATTATTGGGCTTTAGAGTTATTTGAGTTGTTAAAACATTAAACAAACTAACTCCAAAATTTCTACTGTTAGCCATAGCTAAAGTATTCAACTTTTCAGCGAAAACGACATCATCAGTAGCACCTAAAATCTCCGTCATATTGTCAAAACCTTTAAATTTCACATTTATACTACTCAAAGAACGGTCTTCTAAAAAAGCAAAAATTCTGAATGAAGATTCGCCAATAACTACATTAATACTATCTATAAATTCATTGGTTTTACTTTCTGAAATGGAAGTTACCACCGAAATATTATTGGCAAGACTCTCCACAAAATCCGGTCGTGAGAAATAAGGAACGCTGTCTTTAGTAGACTTAACGATAATGTAGCTGATAAAATCGGACGTATTGACCGCATTCCACTTGTATTTTACCTTATTTCCAGATAATTTTTCTACTTTCAAATCCATCGGAAATGCACTGTAATTGGTGGGACCTATTACTGGATCTTTGCAAGAGAAAGTGAAAATACTCAGAGATAGAATAATGAAAGTGTAGAGAAGTTTTTTCATGAAACATTGATTTAGGAATGAAAAATTAATAAACTTACATTCTTTTGTATTTTAAATGGTGTGAAATTTCAAGATTGCCCCCATACCCCCGAAGGGGGATTATACCTCAAAAAGGTGAAAATATCGCCTTTTCTTAATTTAATCCCCCTTTGGGGGTATGGGGGCGAACCTGAATATTG
>JANMYC010000777.1:0-4549 GCA_031381715.1 Saprospiraceae bacterium | reverse complement strand
ATTTTTTACTTTATCCCTAAATATCTTTTTTTCGATTTTTTAAATCTGCGGCGTACAATATTTTATAAAAATCCTCTCTTGATATGACGCGCCCACCAAGACTCGTCAAATGTGGTGTTTCCTGTTGGCAATCAATCAACTCGACCCCCTCAGTAATAAGTAGGTTGACGAAGGAAATAAAACCAAATTTGGAAGCATTGGTGGGCGCGTCATATCAAGAGAGGATTTTTATAAAATATTGTACGCCGCAGATTTAAAAAATCGAAAAAAAGATATTTAGGGATAAAGTAAAAAATAAACTACCCAAGTTGGCAATTATATTGGTTTTAATAAAGGCAAATTGATTGCGAAATAATGAATTATTTAAAAGCAATTTAACGCGTAGTAAAATCAATAGAATTGTTAAATTGGGTAGTTTATTTTTTACTTTATCCCTAAAATAAATATTAAAACAATGAAAGCTACTCAACATATCCCGTTATGGGTGAAAACCCTAAAACCCCTCTATTGTGCAGTGGGGTTTTTAGCGTTTTTTACAAGTCAAAATATTGTCGCTCAATCGCTTGAAACGCAATTAGAAAGCCGCCGTGTGAAATTGCCCAACGGGTGGTCTTTGACCCCTGCGGGTAGGTCACTGGAAGTGGGTGATTTACCGCTCAATATTGCGGTTTCAGCTTCTAAAAAGCTCTTAGCCGTTACCAATAATGGACAAGGCAAGCAGACAATTCAGTTAATTGACAGTAAAACGGAGAAGATTTTGGATAATGTCGAAATCCCTAAATCATTTTATGGTTTAAAATTCAGCCGTGATGAAAAATCCCTTTATGCATCGGGCGGCAACGATAATTGGATTATGAAATACAATATCGTCAATAATAAATTGGTCGTGAGTGATAGCTTAATTATAGGTAAAAAATGGCCTAATAAAATCTCGCCCGTGGGTATCGAAATTGACGACGATAGACAGCTTTTATACGCCGTTACCAAAGAAAACAACTCGTTGTACATCTTGGATTTAAAAACAAAAGCGGTTGTGCATGAACTCAATATGGGTCATGAAGGCTATACTTGCGTTTTATCGCCTGATAAAAAATTGTTGTATATTTCACTGTGGGGCGGTCGTAAAATAGGCATTTTCAATACCGAAACCCGTAAAATGGCTAGTACCATTCCGGTTTCTTACAACCCCAATGAATTGATTTTAAATAAAAAAGGCACATTAATATATGTTGCCAATGCTGGTGATAACAGCGTTTCGGTGATAGATGTTAAAACGCAAAAAGTTATTGAAGTTTTGGACGCAGCACTATACCCCAATTCATTAGCTGGCTCGGTGACGAATGGCGTTGCGTTGTCAAAAGATGAAAAAATACTTTTTATTGCCAACGCTGATAACAACTGTTTAGCGGTTTTTGATGTGCATGAAAAAGGTAAAAGTGTATCAAAAGGCTTTATTCCAGTGGGTTGGTATCCGACGAATGTGCGCGTTGTGGGTAAAAAAGTATTTGTGGCCAATGGCAAAGGTTTTACCTCATTTGCCAATCCAAAAGGCCCTCAACCTGTCAAAACAACGGTTCGTTCAGAGTCACATTTGGGCGAAGACACACGTGGGCAATACATTGGTAATTTGATGAAAGGCACTTTGAGTATTATTGACGATGTTACAGAAGCGAATTTGGCAATTTATTCCAAAAAAGTATATCAAAATACGCCTTATAAAAAGGAAAAAGAGCTCGTTACTGAGGGGGAGGCGAATAATCCCATTCCAAGCAAAGTCGGTGGTGCGTCGCCCATCAAACACGTTTTTTATATTTTAAAAGAAAACCGTACTTACGACCAAGTATTTGGGGATATGCCAGAGGGCAATGGTGACACAAGCCTTTGTCTTTTTGGTGAAAAGTACACGCCCAACCAACATAAATTAGCGCGTGAATATACCCTTTTTGATAATTTTTACTTGGATGCCGAAGTCAGTGCCGACGGTCACAATTGGTCAATGGGCGCACACGCCAATGACTATTTGGAAAAGACTTGGCCTACTGGTTATGGTCGCCGAGGCGGTGTTACTGAGGGGATGGGGCGCCGTGAAATCGCCAATGATAAAGATGGTTTTATTTGGGATTTTTGTAAAAAAGCGGGCGTGAGTTACCGCACCTACGGCGTATTTGCTGATGATAAAAAAGGGAATATCCCCGTTTTAGATAAAGACCATGTGTGTTCTTATTTTACGGGATATTACAATCAAAAAGTAAAAGATACGACTCGTATGGGTCAATGGAAGCGTGATTTCGATAGTTTAGTTGCCTTAAATGCCGTTCCCGCTTTCAATTCGATTCGATTTGGTTCAGACCACACACAAGGGCTTGCGGTGGGAAAACCAACGCCTTTTGCCTGCGTTGCTGACAATGATTTGGCGGTAGGTATGATGGTTGAACATTTGGGTAAAAGCCCCATTTGGAATACTTCTGTCGTTTTTATCTTAGAAGATGATGCTCAAAATGGCCCCGACCACGTAGATGCACACCGCTCAACGGCTCTGGTTATCAGCCCTTACACCAAGCGAAAATATGTTGACCACACGATGTATTCCACTTCGGGTATGTTGCGCACAATGGAGTTGATTTTGGGATTACCGCCAATGACGCAGTACGATGCTGGAGCAACGCCGATGTACCGCAGTTTCACCAGTCAACCCGATTTCACACCTTTTCAATCGGTTGAAGTACCCATTAATTTGGATGATTTGAACATCGCCTACACGCCTTCTGCTAAACTTTCAGAAGGTCTGGTTTTTGATGAGGCGGACAGCAACGATGACAATCTTTTTAATGAAATATTGTGGAAAGGTATAAAAGGTGAAACGGCTCAATTGCCTGCACCAAGAAGAAGCGCATTTGTGAGAGTTGTGGGGGTTGATAAGGATTAATTTTTAACTTGATTATTATAGTTGAGCGCATTTTAGGGAATGGTTTTACGGTAGGAGACAAATCGAAATTCAAAGCGGGCTAATAAAAATACTCCTCAGTAAGCGACTTTCTGAAGGGTATTTTTACTGGTTTGGTTCCCAAATTTTCAAATATTATTTTCGCTAAACTTAAATTTCAATAACTATTAAATGATTTTAAATGCGCCAAATACAATTTGCACAATTACTGAAAGTTTCAAAATCAATTATGCAATCTATATTGGCTGCATCAGGTATTTTGATTGATAAAATAACCCCATTACGATTGATTGTTATTGTATCCATCTTTGCCAATATTACTTTGACCTATTTTTATTATAATTATATCACATTCAACTTCGCAATATCTTTTTTCATTTTCATGTTTCTTATGCGATATGTGATTTTGTTTGCATCTTTTGGGAATAAAGGCTTTGCAACTAATCTCATTGCTCGATTGGGTGAAGAGAGAGCTTACGCATATTATGAAGCTGTAACGGGCTTTATGTTTTTTTATAGAAGTACCAGTTTTAACTTTTTAGTGCTGCAAACTGCTTTTTCATTAGAGTTGTTTAGTTTGTATCATAGCACTTTCATTGTAATAGCTTGGATAATGATAATTGTAGCAACCATCGTCAATGTTTGGGGAACTATGATTATTGGAGTCGATGTTTACTATTATAAAGACATGTTTGTACGACGTCCAATTGGCAAGTTTGTGGTCAAAGGTCCTTTCAAATATTTTTCTAACCCGATGTATGGTATTGGACAATTAAATTCTTATGGATTGGCTCTGTTGAGCGGCTCTATTTTTGGTATTTTAGCTGCGGCTTTGAATCAAATTACAATGTATATTTTTTATTATTTATGTGAAAAGCCGCATATAGAGCGTGTTTTTGGTAAAAATAAATTGAAATGAGTCGTTTTATGGCGTAGCTGCTACATATTTACCTAATCATAAAATAGCCTTAAAATGAGTGTATTAAGCTATTTCGAGTCATCCTTTTGACGCATAAAAAAATCCTTGAATGAAATCTAAACAGAATTTTTTATTTGTATTATTTGTACTAATAAAACGAAAAAGAAGAAAGGTTATCAGTAGATTTTTCAGTTTTACGATAATTTATTTTATTCTGATACCAATCAATATATTGTGTGCAATTGCTTTCAGCCCACTGATTGAATTTTAAAAATGCACTGTTGATAGACATTTTTTCGACTGGATAACTGAAATGCTGAGTGATATTGATAGCCCAGGGCAAGAACTTTTTGGTTTTACAATACTTTACCATTACCCGAATCATCATCACCTGTTTTGAAAATGCCATATTTGCTAAAGTAGTAGGTGTTTTACTAGGAAGATGTACCAGTAGCTGAGTAATAGAAACTTGTCCTAAAGCCGAATTATGCCATATATGTCAACAAGTTTCTAGTTTTTGTCCATTATATGACGATTATCCAGCATGTAGGAGTAAAAAAGTGCGTGGGCAATCATCTGCATTTCAGGCGAAGATTGGGCTTTTTCGCATTTTTTTTTCGATGCTAATTCTTGCCAATAAGGTGGTAAACATTGCACTCTTTTAGTCATACCATCATCTGGCCCTA
>JANMYC010000667.1:0-2075 GCA_031381715.1 Saprospiraceae bacterium | reverse complement strand
TTTGTTTGTTTCACAGCGCAAAAATACGGGGAATTTTTTTTGCCTGTTTGTACAGCCTAAATTAGAAATATATTAGGGAAAATTTTAAATGGATGGACGTGCCGAAACCGGCGATAATCTAGTGTGTTGATCTTTTTCATTTTTCGTTCGTTTTGAATTAGTTCTGAATTAGTTTTGGACTAGTTTAAGAATTAATAAATAAACCAATTTATTTAAAAATTAGAAACCTTAATTGGAACAAAGTTAATTGGTTGTTATTAAACAAAAAAGGAAATAACAATGTTTTTTTATATTTTTATTATCAATATCTAATAAATGTAAATGTATTTTAAAGACTCATATACGCTCTTAGTTTCAAATTAAATGCTCATCTATTTTCTTAACTGAATTTATAACTAAAAGCTGATAGTTTACTTTGTTATATTTAAAACTAGTGCATGAGGAATTAATTATTTGATGGTTTAAAGTTGCTCAATATCTGTGCTTTTATGAATCCTTTAAATTTCCATTTTAATGATTTTACGAGAGTCTTATTGAAGAAGACAATGTATTTTTCAATTTTTTCATTAAGGTCTTGAATGGATAAAAAATTTCCATTTGTGATAACGTGCTTTTGTAATTTAGCAAACCAGTTTTCAATTGGGTTGAGCCATGAACAATGCTTGGGTGTAAATGTAAATCTAATTTGATGTTTCCGATTTTCCAGAAATGCCATGCGTGTTTTCATACTTTTCAAGACCCCTTTTTTTCCTTTTATCCCTAAATCAATGTCAATATTATTTACTTTTGCTGCCCAAACGACCAAACTTTCTGATAAATGGGTATTGAGTTGGTCTGCTAAAAAAATAATACGCGTTTTGGGCTCTTTGTCTAAAACTTGTTGTGCTGTTTGTGCTATAAAATGATAGTAATCCGCTTCTGTGCGGGTTGGACTGAGTAGATAATTTTGTAGCTGTCCCGTTCCGACATTTAAGGCTGCAATGAGTGTTGTTGTCCCGTGTCGCGTGTACTCAAACTCGCGTCTTGTCTGTTTACCCTTACTGAGAGGGGCAATTTGTTCAAAATGCTCAAGAGCTTGGATACCCGTTTTTTCATCAATACTCAACAAAACTGTAGAAAAATTTCGCTTTTCTGCATTATTAGTATCGGAAGCTTCTTTGATGGCAGATAAAATTAGCTCACAAACTAAAGCCACTCTGAGGACAAAAGTCTTCCAATCGGCAATTTTAGGAAACAGCCAATATTCCGATTTATGAGGTTGAAGTGGGCTTCTTTTTTAAAAGTACCCCCACATAACGTGAGGATATGCGCTCAACAATCCCTTTAGATATGGCCACATGTGCAAGCATTTCGTGTGTCCAAGTCGTCATTTCAATACCATGTTCGACTGGTTTTTGACAAGCCAAAGCGACGATTTGTTGAGTTTGAGATAAGGTGAACCGTTTAGGTGCACCGCTTCGTGGGGCATCTTCTAAATACGAGAGAATTTTAACCATAAAAGCACTATCACTCAGACCTTCCCCCGTTGGTCCTTTTTCATCAGTCAAAATAGCAGGGTAAAAACCGCTCCAACGAATGCGCCAAGTGTTAACCGTATTGTAAGATATAGATAAATCTCGGACAATCTGTCCGTTAGAGTGACCACCGCCTTGATGGCTCGCACGTATTAAAATATCAATACGTTCGAGATGATGGCGTTTAATCGTGCGTTTACGGCTTTCTTCAACTAATAAATTGAAGATGCGAGCACTCATTTCAATAGCTGGTGCAATAGGTTTTCCGCGACTCATAAAAAGAAATTTTTTAAGCCACAAAGGTAAAAAAAACTATCAAATAATTAATTCTTGTTGCACTAGAGCTTTATTAGGTCTCGCTGGTAGTTATACGTTTAAGAGAACTTCCGAGGACAATAATCCAAATGTAGATGAAAGAATTAAGGTTTTTGATGAAATGAATATCGAAGTTACAGATTCATTAGGAGAAGTAACACGTATTCCTTCTCCAATACTTTTTAAACCCGTTAAATACGATAATGAACAACTCACGAAAATTTATATACTAACAGATGAGTTTTC
>JANMYC010000623.1:0-3204 GCA_031381715.1 Saprospiraceae bacterium | reverse complement strand
GACATTAGTCGCATAGGTGCGTCCCCAAACATTAAATCCTTTTAGCTTTCCCGCTTTTATGCACTCTTCAATCACTGGCTTATAAGATTCCACTAATTTTATATAGGCTGCACCGCTTCCCTTTTTGACATTTACACTGTTTATTTGTAAGTATTCGCCAGGTAGCATCTTAGTTCCAACACCCATTTTATAAGTTAGCAAATCATTGGCTACGATAGTCCTTGTATTGTCAATGGATGAGTAAAAAGAGGAGATTTCCTGTACACTCATGTCTTTCATAGCAGCATCCGAATAATTTGCTCTTATTTCCTTACCGCTTGGATATACCAAAAGCATTAAATAATTATAATCCATACTGCTACCATATACACTACGAAATAGTTGCCAAGAATTAAGGTTCTTATTAGCAACTCTTGCATTGGAAATTTTCTTTCGTGTTTTCATATCTATCAGAAAACTTTCATTCATGTTTGGCAAAGTTTTCATAAAATATACCTCACCATAAGGGGCAGGTGCTGTTTGGGCTTTAATAATAGCCGATGTTGAAAATAAGGCAATGATGATTGCCAGCGTTGAGAAAAATTTAATTGTTTTCATTTTAATTAATTGAAATGTTATTGCCTACTCTGAACGGTTTTCGGCTCCCCCGTTTTTGTTTTTTTTGATTAAAAAATAGAGAAAATATGGTGCGTTTCGCTCCATCAAGTTACGCAAAGCGTGATGGCGCAAAATGCGTTCACAAAAGGCATGACTGAGGGGTATCAAGTCTTTTGCAAAATAGTCATTTGATTTTTTGATAGCGATACAGGTGTAATTGTTCTCTTTTGAAACGGCTTTACTTTAATAGAAAAAAGAAGAAAAAGTCAACTCATTTTTTCTTTCGGGTTTACAGATGTTTGTTTTTTAATTTAGAAAAAAATTGTAATTACTGTTCTGTGATACCACAAAGGTCATCATAACACACACTTTTTTGTGAGTACAAATCCGTCATTCATCTTCATTTTTTCAGCAATCAATGGGACAAACTGTGCAGAATCAGGATAAATTCATCATTTTGTAAGATAATGCTCCATTTAATTGCGCAGAATTGAAAAAAGATGAGACTTCAATTATCTTTGTTAGCAAATGGCGGTACCCAAATTCCTCATGACGAAACTCCTATTTACTCTTTTAATGGCTTGTCTGAGCGTGCTTGCACGGGGGCAAATGAAGTATGAATCGTTAACCACTTCCAATGGTCTATCGCAAGGTTATGTCTATGATATGTTACAGGATAGAGATGGCTTTATGTGGTTTTCGACCAAAGCAGGCCTCAATCGTTATGATGGCTACAACTTTAAAGTTTTCGCACACAATGCCTACAATGCCAATACTATCAGTAGCAATGTTATCCAAAAACTTTTTGAAGACAGTAAAGGGCGGCTGTGGATTGGTACGGAAGACAACGGTTTGAATGTGTATGATAAAACAAAAGGCGTTTTTCGCCGCATCGTCCACGAACCAAACAATCCCAATAGCCTTTCGGGAAACAGAATTATGGGCAATATTATTGAATTGCTCGATGGTCGTTTTTTGGTGTATGCCTCCCAAAAAAGTGTGAATGTGATTACATTGCCCAACGATTTTTTAGAAAAAAATACGGCACCCACAATCGTTCACGTTGCCGTACCGCAAGCAGATGGGCAAGTGACTGTATGTAAAGATGCAAAAGGTCGAATATGGATGTCGAATCAGGGGAAACTCTATCAGTTTATGCCCCAAAAAATGGCTTTTGAAGGACGAAAAGACAACTACATTTTCGACGACCAGTATGAACCTGATGCAAGCGGAAGTATTTGGACAAATGGCGACAGATTCAACCTGCTTGACTTTGACGACAACATGACTGATTATCCGCTTTTTACCAAATCTATAACCAATGGTCAGGGATCCTTTTTTTTAAAAGATGAAGAAAAAGAAAGAATTTGGATAGGTATGTCCAACATCAACCAACTGCTGGTGTATGATACAAAAGGATGGCAAAAAGGAAGTCCGATAAATCCTGATGCCACCCTGCTGTTTAAAGATGCGGCAGTGAACCCGACGAAAATAATCAAAGACAAAGGGGGCAATGTATGGATGGGTACAAGCGGGTATGGCATTAGGAAATATACGTTTGAATCGGAGCAGTTTAAACACTTGCTACAAGGGCAGAGTGTAAGAAAAATTCATGGATACCACTCGGATGAAATTTTTGTTAATGGTTGGGGTTTCACCAAAAGAATAGCAAACAATGGCACTTTGCTTCCTAATATTGTTAACTTAACGGAGGGCGTTCATGATTATTTTATATCAAAAAACGGCGATTTTTGGCTGTTAAATATGAAGGCACCAGACAAGCGTTTTTTTGTTTTTGAAATTGAACAATACAATCCTGCAACGGGGTTAAGAAAAAAGTTTCCGACATCTTTAAATATTGATTATGGCAGTTTATTGCCGATTATTGAAGATAAAAACGGCAATATTTGGGTTTGTGGCATAGACGGGCAGGTTAACGTACTCAATCCTTCCACTGGCGTTGTTCACGATTTCAGTATTAATACAGATGCGGCACAACCGATGTTGCCCAATTCCTTAATTACGGCTCTGTACCAAGATGGCAATGGTGTTTTTTGGATAGGTACAGAAAAAGGGTTTGCAAAATTGGCGTATGATTATTCAAAAAAAACACAACCCCAATTAAGATGGTACCGTAGTGAAAGCAATGATAAAAACTCCCTCAACTTTAATCATGTTTCCTGCTTCTTAGACGACCCGATTGACAATAATCTTCTCTGGATAAGCACAAAAGGAGGTGGACTAAATCTATTGGACAAAACAACGGGTAAGTTTACGCATATCACTACCAAAGAGGGGCTTTGCGATAATGTTGTGTATGGTACGTTGGGGGATGCCGAGGGCAATATTTGGGGCAGCACCAATAATGGTCTCTTTTGTTTGTTGAAAACAAGGAAAGACACACATGGCAGCTGGCAATTTCGCCATTTTACCAAAAGTTCGGGTTTGCAAGATGACGAGTTTAATACGGGTGCTTATGCCAAACTGCCCAATGGCGATTTGGCTTTTGGCGGTGTGAAGGGTTTAAGTGTTTTTAACCCCCTCAGTATTTTACAGAGCGGATTTACGCCCAAGGTTTTTATCACCAATATTTTAGTCGGTAATGAA
>JANMYC010000601.1:0-5435 GCA_031381715.1 Saprospiraceae bacterium | reverse complement strand
ATCCGCATGATTTTGCTCCAAAACCATATCCGCATGAAAATCCTCTCTATTAACGGATTCTGTAACGACTATTTCATTTCCTTCATGATACGCCAAATCTTCTACAACCCGTATATTTTTCTGAACATAATTACCCACTTTTACGGCATCGCCGTGCCGAGTGAAGCATTTCATTCCCCAAAACAAAAGAAATAAAAGCCCCGCCACAATGGCTATTTGCTTTCCAAAATTTACCCAAAAAATACGGCTCGAAAAGAAATACCATACTTCCATTCCAAAGCCTTTTATACCTTCCCAAAGTCTGTTCATTATTATTGTTTTTCGTATTTTCTGATTCATATTTCGAGGGTGAAATACAAAACATTATTTTAAACATTCTTGAATTTGACGTGTGTAAAACTCCTGCATTGTCCAACCATAAGCCCTGACCATTTGAGGAACAATACTGCTTTCGGATTGTCCCGGAACAGTATTAATTTCGAGCATATAAGGTTGATCATCGGCTTCATTCCAGATAAAATCAGTACGGACAATGCCTTTACAGTTAAAAATTTGAT
This sequence comes from Saprospiraceae bacterium, assembly GCA_031381715.1. GTDB lineage: Bacteria > Bacteroidota > Bacteroidia > Chitinophagales > Saprospiraceae > JAAFJT01. The sequence goes on along the minus strand of JANMYC010000601.1, from coordinate 4,878 downwards.
ACACTTTCTTAACCATACCCCTCAGTATATCAGCCATTTTTTCATCAATAGGCGCCGGAATCAGCTCTTCACTCGCTCCTTCGTACTTAGCTTCATAGTCAAAAAAGGCTTTTTTAGAGCGCACTTCACATATTGGCAGCACCACCAATTCACCTTGAGTTTTGAAACAACCCACCGTAAATTCACGTCCTTTTATGAATTCTTCAACCAATATTTGAGAATCTTCTTTAAAAGCTTTTTCCAAAGCAGCGTCCAAATCTTCAGCTTTATCCACCTTACTCATGCCGATAGAAGAGCCTCCGTTGTTCGGTTTCACAAAAACGGGTAGTTTTAATGTATCTAAAATAGCGGCGCTACTCGTTGGGTTTTCTTTAAATAAATGCAGTGATTTAGCCACGTGAATGCCGCTGAAAGCCGCCGTAGCCACCGTCCAACGCTTATTAAAAGTCAAGGCGGATGTAATGGCATCGCAGGAAGTATAGGGAATTTCAAGCATATCAAAATACCCTTGCAATTTGCCATCTTCCCCAGGCGTGCCGTGAATGATGATTAAAGCCGCATCAAATTTAACTGTTTCATTATTGATATTGAGCGTAAAATCTCCTCTATTGACCATGAAAACTGCCCCATTTTCATCGGTATAAGTCCATTTATCGCGGTCAATTTCTATTTTACAGACATTATAAAGTGCCTTATCGATGTGTTTTTCAGCTACTAATGCGCTACCGAGCGAAATAACTCTTTCGCCTGAATATCCGCCCGCAACAAGGGCAATGTTTAATTTTTTCATAAAAGTTGATTTATATAAATTTGTGTTTCATATTGGGCATCCATATTTTCTACAAATAATACCGCAAATGTATCAAAACGTCACATTGAACTTTATTATTTACCCATAAAATGCGGTTTGCGTTTTTCAATAAAAGCTGTGATCCCCTCAGTATAATCCTCAGTTGAAGCAGCTTGACCTTGCAATTGCGTTTCTAAAGCCAATTGAGCAGTAAAATCATTGCTAAAAGCCTTATTTAATGCCTGTTTTGTAATTGCCAAAGCCCGGGTCGGCATATCAGCCAAAGTACGCGCCAGAATCTGAACATTGCCTGCGAAGAGTTCGTCATCGTAGCAACGATATATCATACCCATTTCCTCCGCTTCCTTTGCGGAGACTTTTTCACCCAACATCATCAAAGCCGTAGAACGAGCCATGCCTATCAAACGGGGCAACATCCATGTACCCCCGCTATCAGGAATCAAACCGATTTTGGTAAACGCTTGAATAAAACTTGCTGATTCACTCGCCACCACAATATCGCACGCCAGAGCCATATTCGCACCCGCACCCGCAGCTACGCCATTTACTGCTGCAATCACAGGTTTTTCCATTTGGCGTATTTTCAATGAAATAAGGTTAAAACCATCGTCCAAAATCTCTTCAAATGATGGTCTTGTCGCAGGATTAGAGATTTCAGCAATATCCTGACCCGCACAAAACGCTTTGCCATCGCTTGTTATTATGACACATCTTACTGAGGGGTCAGTCGCGCAATCGTCCAAAGCACCCAACATCGCCTCCCGCATATCAGCGTTAAATGAGTTGAAAACTTTCGGTCGGTTCATCGTGATAGTACCAATACCATGCGTTTTTTCTAAAATTATACTTGCCATGCTTCGATTTTAATTGATGCTTTTAAAAAACTCAAAGTTAACAACTTTAAAAAGATACCCCTCAGTATCCGCAGCTTTTTCACGCAATTTTTCATTTATTTTAAACAAAAATTGCTTAAAAAGGCTTTTAAGTACTTGGGCTAAAATAAATGCTGCTATCTTTTTAAGTCGGCTCTAAAAATCATACAAAATACTTCGCTTTGCTTCGTATTTTGTATGATTTTCAGCCCGACGATAGCAGCCTTTATTTCTTCACGCCTATTTACAACTGCATGACTAAAGAAACTATCAATATCGTATGGCTAAAACGGGATTTACGGTTGTATGATCACGCGCCTTTTTTTGTAGCCAGTTGTCAAGAACTGCCTACGCTGATTATTTATTGCTTCGAGCCCAGCGTGATGAACCATTACGATAGTGATATTAGGCATTGGCGTTTCGTTTGGGAGTCGCTGGAAGATATGAATAAACGATTGATAACCAATCAATTACAAGTCGTTATTTGCCATAACGAGGTTGAAGTTGTCTTTAAAAAATTAGAAGAAAAATTCACAATAAATTCGGTATTTTCACATCAAGAAATAGGCACAAACCTGACTTTTGATAGGGACAAGCGTTTAAAAAAGCATTTTAAAAATAAGGGCATAAAATGGCTTGAATATCCTCATTCAGGCATAAAAAGAGGGTTGCAAAACCGCCAAACTTGGAAAGATGATTGGTACGACATCATGGAATCCCTCATGCTCAATCCCGATTTTTCAAAAATACAATCTCCTCAAACTTTTACGCCCGCGTTTTTGCAAGTCATTTTAAAAGGATTGCCACTTTTAAAAGTAATAACCACGCCCAACCCAGCTTTTCAACCGGGCGGCGAAACGTTTGGGTGGCGGTATCTCACCAGTTTTACGAGCGAAAGGGGTAAAAACTACATGAAAAACATCTCAAAACCCGAAGCCGCGCGCTATCATTGCAGCCGTGTTTCACCGTATTTGGCGTGGGGATGCCTATCAAGTAGGCAAGTTTTTCAATTTTTAAAAAGTAAAAATCACCCCATTGGGCGACGTGACGCCGAGCAATTTTTGGATAGACTGCGTTGGCGTGACCATTTTATCCAAAAATTTGAGAGCGAAGTGAGCATGGAGTTTCAAAATATCAATGCCGCTTACAATCACCTGCGCACCGAAAGCACCCCCTCAGTAATGGAGGCTTGGAAGGAGGGTAAAACCGGTTTTCCGCTTGTGGATGCGTGCATGCGCTGCGTAAAAACCACGGGTTATCTGAATTTTAGAATGCGGGCGATGGTGGTTTCTTTTCTCACGCATACGCTATGGCAGCCGTGGCAAGCGGGCGTGGGGCATTTGGCGCAAATGTTTTTGGATTATGAACCGGGCATTCATTTCAGTCAATTTCAGATGCAAGCGGGCGTGACGGGCATCAATACCATCCGAGTTTATAACCCCATTCACAACTCCGAGAAGCACGATACTGAGGGGGTGTTTATTAAAAAATGGGTGCCCGAATTAGCCAAATTACCCACTCATTTGATACACGAACCTTGGAAAATACCACCCATGGAAATGCAATTTCATGGATTTGATTTAGAAAAAGATTATTTTAAGCCTATTGTGGATATTAAAACGGCTTCGAGAAGTGCCAGCGATACTTTATGGGGCGTAAAAAAAACGAAAGAAAGTCGGGAGAAAGGAAACCAAATTTTGAAAAAACACGTAATTCCAAATATTAAAAGGCGTGAATGATACGTTTTGGCTATAAATTTTGTCCAATGTTAAATCAACTTTAAATTTTTATTAAATTTTGAAAATTTTAAGCATAAAAACATACAAAACAAACTTGCCTCAATTAAATTTGCCAATAAGTAGGCGTAAAAAAATAATCGCGGCTATCGTCGGGCTTTAAAATGTGAAAAATACGAAGCACAGCGGAGTATTTTCACATTTTAAAGAACCGACTTTAAAAGATAGCAGCGATTATTTTAGCCAAACTGCTCAATAGATTGTACTGATGCTCTTAAATTGATAAAATCCGTTCATGAAGATACTTCAACTTTGTAAGAAATTTCCGTATCCACTCAAAGACGGTGAAGTCATAGCTGTCAATACTTTGGCAAAATCCCTTAAAGAACTCGGTGCAGAAGTCACTTTGCTGACCATGAACACAAGCAAGCACCGCGTAGATGTCACTACCTTACCAGAATCTTTTACAACCATTTTTAAAGCCATTCATCATGTCAATGTGTACAACCACATTACAGCTATTGGGGCATTTAAAAACCTTTTTGAAAAAGAATCTTATCACGTAACTCGTTTCATTTCAAATAATTATGAGTTAAAATTAATTGAAATATTAAAAAACGAAACTTTCGACGTTATCCAACTCGAGACCGTTTTTTTAACACCTTATATACCCATTATTCGCCAATATTCGGATGCAGTAATCTCATTGCGCGCGCACAATGTGGAGCATGAAATCTGGAAACGGGTGGCGGAAGTCACTCAATTAGCGCCTAAAAAATGGTATCTCAATTTTTTGAATCGCAAGCTTCGCCGGTTTGAATTAGAAAATATGGCTTTGTGCGATGTGTTGCTCCCTATTACAGAACGTGATTTTCGAATTTTCCGGTTATTGGGCTACAAGGGACCAGCTTTGGTGACGCCCGTGGGTCTGAATAGCCGCGATTATAGAGCTAATTGGCAGATTTTTAATAAAAAACCGTCGATTGGTTTCATTGGCGCGTTGGATTGGATGCCCAATCAAGAAGGCTTGAAGTGGTTTTTAGAGAATGTGTGGAATGAATACAGTCAACCCGACCCTACAGCCAAAAACTCATTAAAAAAACGGTGGAATAGCCTCCGCTTGCACATTGCGGGCAGAAATGCACCCTCGTGGTTGAAAAATTTGAAAGTACCAAATGTCCAATTTATCGGTGAAGTGGACGATGCTCAACGATTTATGAACGACCACTCCATTGCTATTGTGCCGCTTTTCAGTGGCTCGGGTATCAGAGTTAAAATATTAGAAGCCATGATGCTCGGGCGAGTAGTTTTGACCACTTCCATGGGACTCGAAGGCATCAATGCACGCGACAGCGAAGAGGTTTTAATCGCCAATACCGCCTACGAATTTGCGGAAAAGCTCGATAGTTGCCTTAAAAACCCGTCCAAACTAAGGGGTATTGGCGAGAGAGCCCGTGCT
>JANMYC010000599.1:0-2503 GCA_031381715.1 Saprospiraceae bacterium | reverse complement strand
GTACGTTGGAATATAATTACAATTATAATGATCATGATAAAGATTCTGAGGAGAAAAAAATTCAGTTAGTTGCTTGCCGAACGAGCTGGCATTTAGCCAAAGCCATAGAATATCAACTCAAAAAAAAGGTTTTTAAGTCTGATAGTTTAAAATGGGCAAAAGCTTATGATAATGAAAATATTGCTGCATGGAAAGTTGCAGATACATTGAAGTTTTCGAATGACTTAGCTCATTATGTTCTAAAATTGAGTATTTTGGTGTCGGTGATAAATGGCTATGTATATGAAAACAAAGCAAAGATAAAAGAATATGAAAATCATGCTAAAAAACTTATTCTAAATTATGAACCGGGCAACAGAATTTTATCAGCGTCATTTTGGAATGAGAAAAGTAATTATTTTGAGCTTCGGCAAGCTAAAGGGTTTATTAACCTTAGTATTGGGTATCTATCAAATCATTTTAAGAAAGATGATTATGACAAGTGGTGGGATAAATACGACTCTGAAAGGTATTTTAAAAAAGCAATTAAGTGCTTTCATAATCAAAATACTGATTTATCAGTTGATAATAATGAAATAGCGGCATGTAACAGTTTAGCTTATTATTTTAAAAAAAAGGCAGAATCTGCTCATGAGCAAAAAAGTAGAGATTCCTTCAAAAATAAAGCTATTGAAACTCTTGAAGAGGCTCTATTGGCTAATAAACGTGACGGGAATATTTATGATACTTACGCTGAAACTATCTTTGACTTAAATGGAAAATACCCAGATAGCTTATTTTACGAAAAAATAAGACAAGCTTTGTCTAATCCAAAGCCAGTTGATGGTATTACAGTAGAGAATTATCGATTGGATAGTCGTTGGGATGAACTTTGCAAATTCGACGATAAATTTAGAGGAATATTAGATTCCATTGATAAAAAAAATAAAGAAATCTATGCTGAGACAAAGAAGAAGAAAAAAGACAAAAGTAAAAATGGTGATAGCTTACCCCCTCAGTATAATGCCCGTCAAAAAGCTTTTTCAAAAAACAATGATGCGTTTTCTATCTCCGATCGTACTAAATAAATATGTGTGTTAAAATATTGAAAACCAACTATTTAAATACCCTAAATAGGTTTTCAAAAAGAGAGTGTAATAATGAAATTAAAAGAAGTCAGATGCTTAAAAACATCTGACTTTTCATTTTTTATAGTATTTTTACTTTTACGAAAACGAATTTAAAAATATTTAACCATTATATCACATGGCTGAAGTACAACCGAGACTCCCCGATAAGCCTAACTCGGAAGTGGGAATAGGTAAAATAGTCCTTTTAGTAGGCTTATTAAGTGTTGCGGGTGTTCTATTTTACAATATTTTTAAAGGTGAAGCGGTGGAAAGCAGCATCCCACGGGCGATGCAGATGACTTATATTCCCACTGATTTCAAAATGAACTTGGATGAGCAAAAAACGCTCGAAATTCTCTCTAATCCGCAGCGATACAAGCAAGAATTTGATGATTTGATATTGAATTTTAATACCAACTTAGTGGTTCACGTATCCAATCGAATGGGGTTGAACAACCAACTGCGCACGGCGGCGGTGAATGAATACCGTAAAATGCACCCTTACGTGCGCCAAATGTACTTCAATGACTTCATTGGTTTAACTGATACGACTTCCCAAATATATCAATCCTGGTACGAAAATCAAGGAGTAACGGCAGTGGATTTATTGAATGAAGTGGCGTCCAAATACACTTGCTTTTTTATCACCAGTATCATGTCAACTGTCTTGAAAACTCAAGACGGTAAGCTCGCTGTACAAGGCAGTAAGATAGAAACCCCTTGTGGCATTGCTCTTACTGAGGGGTTGCGCCCGATGGTGAAAAGATTACAAGATGCCGCCGCGATTCGCGATTTTGGAAAAGCGAAGGGCATGATGAAAGAAAAAGTAGAAAAAGCGATTAGCGAATTGGCGGTGATGGAAGTAAGGGATAAAAAAGGCATAACGGTCAATAACTCGACGAAGGTTTGGGGTTATGATGTTTCAACGACTAATGTGGATATTACGGCCATTAGTACCATAAAAGTAGGCTATAATTTGAATCAATATTTGGATATTTCGGTGGATGACAATAGTAGAACAGTGGTGGTGACATTGCCACAGCCACAAATCCTTTCGCACGAGGTATATCCTAAAATTGAAAATTTGGATGTGGGTTGGATGCGTGAATTGAACTCCCAAGATTTTAATGAAAATATCAATAAGTTGCGTCAAGCCTTTAGAGAAGAAGCTCTCAACAGCGATATTTTTAATAAAGCAAGGCAAAAAGCGGGTGGTGTGATGGATATGTTGCTTTCGCCAGTGGTTCAAAATATCAGTAAAAACTATAAAATAACGGTGCGTTTTAAAAATGCTCAAGAGGTTTTGGACTATAATCTGCCCAAGCAAGATGGCGTGAATAAATACAAACAGCCTCAACCCTTGACGCCCGCACCCAAACAACAGCCGCAGCAGC
>JANMYC010000764.1:0-3019 GCA_031381715.1 Saprospiraceae bacterium | reverse complement strand
GCGAATTTATTTAAAAAAATAGGTGTAAGTTCATTGCGCATTGCTGGTTCTGCTGAAAATCTATGGACATTGACCTCCTACCGTGGTCTTGACCCAGAGAAAGAAGGCAATAACAACAACCTTTATCCAATTAATAAATCTTACTCACTCTCAATCCAAGTAGGATTTTAAAAGATACAATCATGAAAAAAATAAAATTAATTTCAGTGATATCAATTATAGCGATTTCTTTAGTTTTTCAATATTCTTGTAAGAAAAACTTATTGGATCAAGAGCCCACAACTGAAATTGCTGCTAATGTATTCTGGAAAACTGATGCGGATGCTCTTTCAGGTTTGATGGGTGCCTATGCGGCAGCAAGACCTTGTTTTGACCGTGATTACTATTTTGATGGTCAAGGTGAATATGTAAGAGCAAGGGGAACGAGTACGACATCTGGCAATTTAAGATTGGGAGATGCTTACAATGGTGGCAACTATGATCCAACCGGTTATGGGGCAAGTTTTGATAAAATGTATCGCTACTTATACGGTGCCGTTAATCGTGCTAATTACGTTATTTTTAATGTCAATAAAATGCAGACTGAAGGTAAATCCTCTTCTACGGCTACTCTCGAAACCATTACCGCAGAAGCTCGCTTACTGAGGGGTATGGCTTATTTTAAATTGATATCGATGTGGGGTGATGTGCCTTATTTTACCAATGTCATTTACGAAAACTCCGAAGTTTCTCAACTTGCGCGTATACCTATCGGGCAAGTAAAGGATTCTATTATGGCTGATTTCACGTTTGCATTTGACAAATTACCAGCAAAAGCGTCGGCCTTGGGTAGAGCTTCTAAACCGGCTGCTTTGGCTTTTCGGGGAAAATTGCAATTATACTGGGCTTCATGGAATAAAAATGGCTGGCCTGAGTTGAAAAATTTTAAGCCAGATGCTGCTGTAGCTACGGCGGCATTTACGGCAGCAGCAGCCGATTTTAAAGCCGTGATAAACAATTATGGTCTAACTCTTTATTTGAATGGAGAACCAGGCAGTATTGACTCGCTCGGCAAATCGGAAGTATTGCCCAATTATTTTAACCTATTTACACCAAAAGCAAACGGTAATTCTGAAATGATTATGGTGTTTACGCACGGTGGAACGGGTACGAATCAAGGAGAGGAACTCATGCGCGATTTCTCTGGACGTTCTCATGAAGGCTCTCAATGCTGGTTATCGCCCCGTTATGAAATTGCAAACAGATACCAATCTACGATAACAGGTGATTTTGCTGCACCTTTAGTGCCTTTGAACCCGACGGTTAATACTACAGCGAGAACGACATTAAATTCAGCGGTTAATCCTAACAGTTATAGAAACCGCGATTATCGCATGAAATCCACCATTCAATGGGATTATGAAACAAGTATTGGGATGATTTCACTCGCTTCTACGGGCATTTGTCCATTTATTTATCAAACATGGGCAATTCCTGTTACGATTGATGGGGTAAAATACACGACCTATAATACGGATGGTTGTAATTCAGGCTATGTTTTCCGCAAGTTTGTGCGCAATTATGCTGGTCAAGGGCGGAGTGATGGTGATTTTGCGTGGCCTGTTATGCGTTTGGCAGATGTTTTCTTGATGTATGCTGAGGCAACAAATGAAGTGAGTGGGCCACAAGCGGACGCGATTGAGCTGGTGAATAAAATACGCAAGCGGGGCAATCTACCAGCATTGGCAGCGGCTAAAACAGCGACAAAACAACTGTTTTTTGATGCCATTGAGCAAGAACGCATCGTTGAATTAATTGGTGAAGGTCAACGTTCATTCGATATACGTCGTTGGCGGACTATTGAAAAAATCTGGGGTGGCCCTGGTAGTGCGGGCGTTTGGCGTATTGATACTTATGGAGCAAATCAACAGCGTTATTATCAGAATACGAATGATAGAACCTATCAGCAAAATTATATTTTTAGAATTCCGCCGTCTGAAAGGGATAGAAATCCTAACCTAACTCAGAATGCACCTTGGGAATAGGGTTAAAAAGGCGCAAAATGTTAAAAATACTGAGGGGGTGTAAATTCAACTTTCCGTTTCGGCTGTTTGAGATAAACTTTTGGAAAGTTAAATTCATCGAACTTTTGGTCAAATTCATTCAAATTACAATTTTAAAATAATGAAAAAATACATAAATATAGCATTTGCATTTTCCATTTTGACCTTGACGTGTGTTTCATGCTTCAAAGAAGAAGTACCGGTGGACGAAGATGGATTGCTCATCACAACAAGAACCGAGTGTGCTGTTACCAATTTTGAATTGCTTGGAAGTGATTTTGTGACTGTAAGAACGGTCGTACCAGTAATTGATACATTGGCTCAGACAGTAGCAGTTACGGTTCAGTTTGGTACGGATTTGAAGAATCTCTATCCTCAATTTTCATTGTCTCAAGATGCTAAATTGGAGCCAAAAATCACGGGTAAAATGGACTTCTCGGACTTGACAAAACCCAAAGTTTTCACGGTGGTTTCTGGCAATCGTCAAGTTAAAAAGCCATATACCGTCAACATCACGGTTCAGCCTAAGTAATTTTTTTTAAATTTTTAAAAAATGGAAAAATGAAACGAAACTATATATTTACGGCCTGCCCGATTTTTGTGGTGGCATTATTACTTATTATTGGTTGTAAAAAGGAGGAATATGCCATTCCAACGGCTAAAGATGTGTTGCAAAATACCGCTATTAAAAGAACATTAGGCCCCAATATTGTCACACAAACCATCGATTTGGCTTATTCTGCGGCGATTTTACCGAGTAAAGGTAAACTTACGTCAATCCAAGTGGATGCAACTATTGCTGGTGCGACGGGTACTTTACTTGAAAATAGATCTTTTTTTACCAATGGCAGTGGCGTGGACGTTGGTGTTACTGTAGGGTCGCCTTCGGTTAGTGAAGGGACTAAATCGACGGTCAATTTCACAGTCGATACATCTGCGGCAACACTTCGTTACACTTACGTGATTCCTGAAGAAGC
>JANMYC010000550.1:0-3809 GCA_031381715.1 Saprospiraceae bacterium | reverse complement strand
CTTAAAATCTTTTATTCTTTACAAAAATAGAAAAAAATATTGAAAAATCAATTTTTAAAACCATACATAAAAGCTATATTAGGTATTTTGAACCACGAACCTGCCTTTGTCGGCAGACAGGTTCGTGGCTTAATAACTTTTATGTATGGTTTCAAAACCAAATTTAACTAAAAATAAAAACGGTCGGATACCCCTCAGTATCCAACCGTTTTTTATATTGAAAAGAGTCTTTTTAGAGCATTTTTTCTAATAAATCATCATTTCCGCTCATAAAAGGCTGATTGTTCACTCTTTTTCCTGTGGCTTTGTAGAGCGCATTAGCTACGGCACCGCCCAAAGGTGGCAAGGCAGGCTCGCCCAATCCAGTAGGGTCTAAACCATTATCCACGAAATGTACCTCAACTTCGGGTATTTCATTCAAGCGAATGAGGCGATAAGTGTTGAAGTTATTTTGCTCAGCGGCACCATTTTTGAAGGATAAATTGCCGTACATAGCATGACCCAATCCTTCCACTACGCTGCCCACAACTTGATTCAAAGCACCGCTTTTATTGACCACAATGCCACAATCCACGGCACAATAGATTTTTTTCAAAACGGGTTTTCCCTTTTCTTTTACCATTTCAGCGACTTGCGCCACGTACGAAGCATGGGAAAAATACACGCTAAAACCCTGAAAAACGCCTTTTTTCTGCTTGCCCCAACCCGATTTTTCAGCAGCTAATTGAATAACGGCTTTGAAACGGTCAATATCGTATTTGATAGCACCCGTTGGGCTTTTTTTAGCTTTATCCAAAAGTTCGAGCCGCAATTGTATGGCATCTTTACCCGTTGCTTCGGCTATTTGGTCTAAGAAAGACTGCTCCGCAAATCCTAAAAAGTTGGTAATGGGCGCGCGCCAAGGTCCCGTTGTGATGGCTGATTTATGGTCAACTGAATCAATCAACACATTCGGTATAGAACCCGCAGGGAAATTATTTTCGCGCGTTCCGTTGCCAGCATTGATGCTTGCACCTCTCAATTGGTAACCAATAATATTGCCTTCCTTATCCAATGCTGCTCTGAAACGGTAGCGACAAGCGGGGCGATAACTGCCACCCGTCATATCATCTTCACGTGTCCATATAACTTTTACGGGTGCTTTGATGATGCTCGATAATTCAGCGGCTTCTAAAGCAAAATCCGATTTTAAACGGCGACCAAAACCGCCACCAATGCGGGTCATCTGGACAGTGACTTTATCGGGCGACACATTCAATAGCTTAGCGACATCGTTTTTGACTGGCGTTGGATTTTGAGTGGGTCCTATTAATTCTACTTTATCGGCAGTAACGTGCGCGAAGAAATTCATGGGTTCCATCGGGCTATGCGACAAAAACGGACATTGGTATTCCGCTTCTATGATTTTAGCCGCCGTTTTGAATGCCCCCTCAGTATCTCCGTCTTTTCTGCGGACTTCTGCTTTATCACTATTTAAAAGTTCTTTAAAAATGCGGTTGTGGTCGTCGGTACTTTCAAGTTTTACATCTTCTTGCCACTCTATTTTAAGGACTTCACGGGCTTTTTTAACTTCCCAAGTTGATTTACCTACTACTGCAACATTATTTTTAAAAGTAACCACATCTATAATACCAGGCATCGCTTTAGCCGCCGAAGAGTCCACTGATTTTAGTTTTAAACCAAAAGCGGGTGGGCGTTGCAACATCGCAATCATCATACCCTCACGGTAAAAATCAAGTCCAAATAAAGGCTTTCCCGTTATAATTGCTTGATTATCAACACCTTTTACGAATGTGCCGATGAGTTTAAAATCCTTTCGGTCTTTCAATTTTACTTCCGTTGGCGGCGTTATTTTATTGGCTTCCATTGCCAAATCACCGTAAGAAAGACTCCGATTTGAGCTTTTATGAAACACCATACCTTTGTCAGTGGTACATTCCGAAACGGGTACTTTCCACCGATTCGCCGCTGCCTCCATGAGCATTTGGCGAGCCGTTGCACCTGCTTGACGCAAACGTTTCCAAGAGTGGGGCGTTGAACCACTTCCACCTGCCACCTGACGCTCGAAACGAGAAGCGTCCAAAGGTGCTTGCTCAACTTTTACGTTCGTCCAATCCACGTCCAATTCCTCCGCCACAGTCATTGGGAACGAAGTTTTAATGCCTTGTCCCACTTCTGGATTTGGTGAAAAAATGGTCACGATACCATCTATCCCGATAGACATATAGGCATTGAAATTAAAAGTGCTTTCGAGTGCAGCATCATAAACTGCGGCATCGAGTTTTGCGGTAGGCAATAAATTAAAACCTAAAAATAAGCCACTCCCCGATAATGCAGAGAGCCTTAAAAAATCGCGTCGATTATATAGAGTCGATGTTTTCATGATATTGATTTATATTTTAAAATAGGTGTTAGCTGATAGCTGATAGGTGATGAGCGGTAGATTGAAAACGTAAGGCTATCTGTCGCCTATCGCCTGTCTCCTGACTGCTGAAACCTGTTGCCTAAAAATTATTATTTCATTTTCGTAGAAGCCAATTTTATGGCATCTTTTATTCGGTGGTAGGTGCCACATCTACAAATATGGCTTGACATAGCCATATCAATATCTTCATCCGTTGGTTTTGGATTCTTTTTTAAAAAGGCAGCGGCTGTCATGATTTGACCCGCTTGGCAGTAGCCACATTGAGCGACGTCTTTTTCATCCCAAGCCAACTGAACAGGGTGGTCGCCTTTTTCAGAAAGCCCTTCAATAGTCGTGATTTTAGCATCAGCTATACTAGAAACTGGGAGGCTGCATGAGCGCATAGGCTCACCATCCACGTGTACTGTACAGGCGCCACAAGCCGCAATTCCGCAGCCATATTTAGTGCCGAGGAGACCTAAGTGGTCGCGTAAAACCCATAAAAGTGGTGTATCAGGCGTCACATCAGCTTGCAGAGTTTTACCATTTATTTTTAATGAAAAGTTAGCCATTGGAACAGTCGTTTTAGTTTACAAAATTAGATGTGTATGACATTATAAAGATAGGTAGATATCAATTGAAAACAACATAAAACGGAGTGAAATGTTGTTTTTTAAAGTGTTTTTTAGACAAAACTAAGGTGTGAGTGTTCAACTGAATATTTTTTACGTATTAAAAAACAAAGTCATTGAGCGCGAGACTCGATGACTTTGCTACCCCCTCAGTATATTGAGGTAAAAAAACACTTGGAAAAGGTTATTTCCAAAATTGCCACCATTTTTTTTCAGAATGTTCCACAATGGAGAAAACGACTTCGCGCTGTTCGGGACGGGGTGTTTCTTCACTGTTATTGTAGGCCATTTTTTCACCTATTTCAAAAGAATATCGGCGGCAGGGTGCTTGAAAATCTATGTTCCCGAAGGATTTTCCGAGCATGATACCCAACTGCCTCCAAATGATTTCAGCCGTGTCGGGTACTTCATTTTCAAAGTCAAATCTATCGCCGCTATCCTCCAAACGCTCGCGGTTTACTTCAATAATAGTGCGTTTTAAAGCCATATTTTCGGAATATTGCACATTAAACGCCATCGACGTTTCGGATAAAGTAAAAGTAAAAACATTGCAATCCTTGAGCCGCCACGGTTCGATGCACAAATCCATATTCACAAATATCAGAGTGCCCGTTTCCGTAAAAAAGACATCGCACAGCTCTTTATCTTTCCAATTTTTTGAGGCATCTTCAAAAGTTACTTCTTCATGGAATACTACTTCCCAATTGAAATTGGTTAATAATTCATCAAAATTATCTTTAAAAGACTTATTAATGGCTATCCCTGAAATATTG
>JANMYC010000466.1:0-2798 GCA_031381715.1 Saprospiraceae bacterium | reverse complement strand
CTTAATGGTTGGGCGAATAAAGTCCATGTTTATACCACTTTTTCACCTTCCAATAAGTCAGTCATTGGCTTTATTTCCAACGAAACAACTTATTTTAAAACCCTGCCCTCAAAAGGTAACTTTGCATTGCGCAGCCGTCTGGGTATTTCTACGAATAGCAATGTCTTCTTAGCCCCTTTTGTTTCAGATAATTATTTCAATATCCGAGGTATTGGCGATAGAATTGATAGGGGAACAGCTTCCGCTACTGTTAACATCGAATATCGCCAAACTTTATGGGAAAATAAGACATTTGGCATCCAAGCGGTTGGTTTTTCAGATGCGGGTACTTGGCGCAAGTCAAACGGGAAACTATCCGACATGGTTGCTTCAAACAATATGAAGCTCTTCGCGGGCGTGGGCGGCCGTTTAATCTATAAAAAAGCCTTCGATTTCGACATTCGTTTGGACTATGGTTGGAGCATAAAAGGTGAAGGCAATGGTTTGGTTTTTGGCTTAGGGCAATATTTTTAAACAATAAAAAAGGCATACGAAATGTTGAACAAAATGAAGTCCCGCATAGCGGGGAAAAACATCATCGTCAATATTGCAGCTATTGTCGTTGCCATCATCTTGCTTCAAACCCTTTATTTCAAATTTACAGCCCAACCTGAAAGCGTATATATTTTCTCAACATTGGGCATAGAGCCTTATGGTAGAATCGGCAGCGGCGTATTTGAATTGATTACTTCTATCCTGCTTTTAATACCTAAAACAAGGGTTTATGGTAGTGTTTTAGGTATTGGGGTCATTTCAGGGGCAATTCTTTCTCATCTTTTTGTTCTTGGTATTGAAGTTCAAAATGACGGTGGCACGTTGTTTCTCTTGGCTTTAGCCGTATTTTTCAGCTGCCTTTACATTTTAATTGCTGAAAGAGAAACAGCAATGCGCCTTATAAACCAATTATTAAATCGCAAGGGTTAGAATGCTCGTGACCTTTTTGAGATATTATGAGCATAATTTTGAATTTTATTTCATTCAAAAAAAAGCATTCAAAATGAAAAAGGTTTTGGTTTTATTATTGATTTTTAGTTTTTCGCAAGTTATTTTAGCTCAAAAAGGCAATAAATCCGTTATTTTCCAAACGGAGCAAGGGGCTATAAAAGGCTATGACCCAGTGGCATATTTCAATACTTCAAAGCCCGTAAAAGGCAAAAAAGACATCGCGTTTCAGTGGAAAGATGCGACATGGCATTTCGATAACGATGAAAATAAAAAAGCATTCGTTGCCAATCCCGAAAAATATACCCCTCAGTATGGCGGCTACTGCGCATATGGTTGGGCAAAAGGTTATCCCGCTAAAATCGAACCTGAGGCTTGGACAATTGTGGATGGTAAACTCTATTTAAATTACGACTCAGAAGTAAAAAATATGTGGGACAAAGACCAACAAGGGTATATTAAAAAGGCGAATGAAAATTATCAAAAAAAACAGTCGAAGCAATAACAGTATTTCAATCGAGTAATAATAGATAAAAGTAACATTGGCTTAACCTAAACTTAAAAATTACTTAATCCCGAATACCCCTCAGTATTTTAGGCGTATCATACCTTTATTTAAGATTTAATAATTTAAATTTTAAAATAAAATTATGAAAAAATTGATGGTATTCGCTTTCTTTTCGCTTTCAGCAATGGGAGCTTTAAAATCCCAACAAACCGCTGTCATATCGGTGGTAAATGCATTGAATCTGAACGATTCTACCCGATTTAAGGACTATTGTGGGGTCTATAAAATGGCAGAAAATCCCTATATCGAGGAAGTGAAAATAGAATTTAAAGATGGTAAATTAATATCAAGAACACCCGAAGATGAAGAAATTGTGTTTGAATACACAGAAAATGACGAATTTTTCATTGCTCCATTTAACGCAACAGCTATTTTTACAAGGGAAAATGGTGAAGTAAAAGGCTTAAAAGTTAAGGTGAAAGGAACGGAAATGGTGGGTAAAAAAAGGTAAAATTATGTACCTTATTATAGAATACCCCCTCAGTAAAAACGCATTAATAATCGTTTTTATGAGGGGGCATTTTATAAGGAATGACCTATTATTTAAAAACTATAACGCAATCCCAACTGCATATTCCAACGGCTCAATAAGCTGAAATCGTTGAAGAAAGTCTTACGTGGTGTTGAATCAAAACTATAAATAGGTTTGCCATTATCAACATTTACCGCAAGCTGTTGATTCAAGCCCGTTTGAGAAGCGAATTGACGAACGCCCCACGCACTATTAAGTAAGTTACCCGCATTCAAAATATCCAACGTAATCTGGATAGATTGTTTTTTTGGTAAAGAAAACTCTTGACCCAAACGTACGTCAAAGCGGCTGTACCAAGGGCTTAAAGCTGCGTATTTTTCAGTATATTGGCCACGACGACGGCTCAAATAGTCGTCTTGAGCGATATAAAATTTGAAATTTGACCTTTGAACTGCAACTTCTGTCGGCGTACCAGTAAACGCCATTTGGTCTATTTGTCCATCAGTAGGGACATATAATAAATCGTTCAAACTTGAACCATCATTATTGATGTCGCCTGAGTATGTGTAGCTGTAACGTCCTCCTTTAGCATATTCAGCAAAAACACTGAAAAGCGTGGACATTTTACCATCATTATACGTGAATTTTTTAGTAAAAACACCAATTAGACGGTGCTGATTCCCAAAAAGAGAGGGCGCTAATTCGGCGGTATTGGTATTTTGGATATTGGCTGGGTTACGGTCGTAAGCATCAGAAGAAATTTCAGCATCAATAGAA
>JANMYC010000391.1:0-6372 GCA_031381715.1 Saprospiraceae bacterium | reverse complement strand
ATCCCATCGCAGTGCTTGACCTCAACCAAGACGGCGTCTTCGACCAACAGGTCCGCGATGTAATCTCCAACGACGACTCCCTTGTATTTGATGGTAACTGGTTTCTGTGGCTCAACTTTTAACCCTCGCCGCGTCAACTCTACAAACAAACATCTCTCGTAGACTTTCTCAAGAAAGCCTGGTCTCTTGTCATTTGCAACCTCATAACTCGCTCGAATATTCATCGTCCACCATGAAGGCATACCGTCTTTAGTGGCATAAGCTTCATTGTCTTCGGCATTGAGCAAATAATCAGCGATGCGTTTCCACCCATTATAGTTGATAGAAAACTCAGCATTTAATTTGTTTTTAGCGTATTGCAGACCCAAACGACCAAAAGATGGCGCAATATGGTCAAGTGGCGTCTCTTTTCCTTCGCTTGTTTTGATTCTACCTTTTGTGTAATTATATGACGCCGACAAAATTACCCCCTCAGTAATAGTGGCTTTCAGCCCCGTTGAAAAACCTAAAATGAAGGCTTTTTGCTGATTTTGTGGTGCAAAAACGGCACTTTTTACACCATCATACAAAATAGAGTCTTGACCATTGTATTGAAATCTGCTGACTACAATGGCATCGCGATAAGCCGTAGTGAAAAAATTATTTTCCCATACGACTTTATCAGATAAGTTAAAAGCCAAGCCGAAATCCAAGTTATAAGTCTTTTCGGGCTTGATATCCGCATTTGGAATCACCACCGAGCCTTTTTTAGTATCAAATATCTTAGTCAAATCATCTACATTCGGCACTCGATAACCAGTTGAACCTAATAATGTAGCTCGAACGGCTTTAATGGGTTCATAAATTAAACCAACGTTTCCGCTCCAACCCAAGACATCTTGTTTCGCTTCGGTAAAAGGAAATTTATAAAACATTTGGCTCACAAAAGTTGATTTTTGATTAATTTTTGCCAATCGAACGCCATCATTCAGCGTTAACCCCTCAGTAATTTTCCACGTGTGGGTAGCGTAAGCCGCAATATTGGATTGTTGGTTATCACCATCCGGATAGCGCGTTGACGCAGCTGTCACTGCACCAGTAGTCACATTGACTGCCGAAGCTGAGGATTTAACGGTTCCGTATTGAAAATCAAGCCCTACACGTAAGTCGTGGACGTCATTTTTACGTTGAAAATCAAGCGTTGCACCCAAAACAGAGACATCCTCCACACGACCCGTGCGATTTGCGCTACCAAATCCACGCGTATAACGGCTTTCCTGAATATCCTGATAATTGACATTCAATTTCATATTATTAAAAAAGCCGAGGTCTTGGACATCCAAAACATAAGCCGCCAATAAACGTTGTTGCGGCCCATAATACCAATCACCTTGATTCAAGCCAGCACCTTTGAGGTCAGTCAAACGGTCATACCGAGGAAGATTTGAAGTCGTCGAATATTGGATATTTAGAATATGTAAAACGTTTTCACTCGTTTTTAAAAGAAATTTTTGTAAAAAATCGTACTGCTTGTAGCCACTAAACTTTTGAATATACGGGTCATCATTTTTTACTAAAGAGTCTTTTCCGTTGATAAATTGCTGATAATTCTTCCGTAAACCCCATAAAGTGTCCAAAGTTTGCGTTTTTTTACCCATCCGCAAATCACCGAAATCACTAAAAGTGAAAGACGTGAGTGAGCCGAAATTTTTGAAGCCAATGTTAAAATCAGCATGTACAGTTTTTTCATTATTCGCCGAACCGTAACGGGCATAAGCATTTCCCCCCATTTTATCTAAAATCGGGTTTTTAGTGTGCAAATGCACCACTCCACCCAAAGCATCAGAGCCGTAAACAGTGGAAGAAGGACCTTGTAATATCTCTAAGCGGTCTAAAATACTTTGGTCGGTAGTCATCACATTTTGTAAATGACCAGCCCGATAAATCAGATTATTCATCCGAACCCCGTCAATAACCAATAAAACACGACTCGATTCGAACCCCCTCAGTATAGGACTGCCTCCGCCTTGTTGACTCCGCTGTACCAACACTGCGCCCGATTGTTGCAACAAATCAGCAGTCGTTTGAGCATTGACTTGAGCGATTCTATTAGCTGTTAAAATGTGAACGGGTTGTGCCACAAATCGTTTGTTCTCAGCTACTTTATTGGCAGAAATCACGACCGCCTCCAATTGTTTTTCTGAAAGAGTATCCGTTGTTTGAGCGAATAAAACATTAGAAAACAGGGATATATATATAACGGCAATTAATAATTTTTTCATGATAGATACATTGAAACACTGTAAACCCCATAGGCACAGCATCATGCTTTTAATGTAATAAAGCGGAATAAGGCATACAAGTCTCAACAACTTATAAAGCCTAAATACAGTAAAATGGAAATAAATAATGCGTATTTTAAATGGAATATATGCAATAGTGGCTTTACGAAAGGCAGTACCCCTCAGTAAATGACCTATTTAATGTCATAAAATACGGTTGAGAATGGAAGAAAGAGACTTAAACCCGTTCGGGTGGTGGCTCAATGGATTGGAGATAAGTGGACTTGTAAAAATCAAAATATGATATAAAATTAAGTGTTTTATTGGGCAGAGTCACCCATTTTACATCTTCGTTGGATTTAAAACTGCTTTGATAGTATGTTTTAACGACTTTTTTAAAAAAATCAGTCACCGACATATCTGAGTCGTTGGATGTATTCGATTCTTTATTAATAAAAGCTTGAAAATCGTGATTCAATTCAGTCTCATGGGTGTCATTGATACAATAAAAATGGGTCATTTCACCCTGTATTTCAGAACGAACTATATCGTAGAGATTACCTTCGTACCAAAATTCTTTTCCTTCTCGCTCCCATTTCAAACTATTTACATTTTTAGACGGAATTGAAATTTGTTTTAACGGTTCATTAAATATGTGTTTTTCAATCATCATTTCAATATTTTCACGAATATCCCATTGCTTGATTTTAAATAACGGATAAAATCCGGCTATTTTAATCACCAACACAAGGGTTATTAATATGTAAATAAATCGTTGAAGCATCGAATTAGAGTAGATTATTCATAGTTTATTAGGGTATTAAAACCTTGATAATCAAGGTTTTAAAAGTAAAAACATTGATTTTAAGTGCATTTATAAAATTTCTCATACGCACTCAAGTTCTTATTTTCAGAGCAAATATCGTAAATGTTTATCAAAGTTCTTATTCTTTACGGTCTTTATCAAATCTATTTTAAAGTAGATAACTTTCAAAAACAAAAAAGGCTCAAGTAGCAATCGCCACCTGAGCCTGAATTATATCTTTCAATCGGTAAACCGATTAGAAATTACTTAATTTCAACTTGTGCACCAGCACCTTCTAAAACACCTTTGATGTTATTAGCTTCGTCCTTGCTTACAGCAGTTTTCAAAGTTGAAGGAGCAGCGTCAACTAAGTCCTTAGCTTCTTTCAAGCCTAAGCCTAAAAGGTTTTTAACTTCCTTAACAACGTTAAGTTTGTTAGCACCACCTGATTGAAGAATTACGTCGAATTCTGTCTTCTCAACAACAGCAGCAGCTTCGCCACCACCTGCAGGACCAGCAACCATTACAGCAGCAGCAGCAGCTGGCTCAATGCCGTAATCGTCTTTCAAAATTGCAGCAAGTTCGTTTACTTGCTTTACAGTCAAATTTACTAATTGTTCAGCCAAAGCTTTGATATCAGCCATTGTATTTTAATTTTAATAATTTACGAAATGAATTTTAATAATAAATTTTTTGATTGAAAAACCTTCCCAATTCCTCTTTTAGAGGTCTCAATACTGAGGGGTAAGGTTTTCAATAATAATCTTACGCAGCACGCTCTTCAAGTGCTTTAACCAATCCAGCAAGTTTTGAACTGCTTGATTGTAGAGCACCAATAACGTTCTTCGCAGGAGATTGAAGTAATCCGATGACTTCGCCAACGAGTTCTTCGCGAGACTTGAGTTTCTTCAAAGTTTCGAGTTGATCTTCGCCAATGAACACTGAACTATCAATCCAAGCACCTTTAAATCCAGGTCTTTCAGTGGAATTTTCCTTTCTGAAATCCTCGATAAGCTTAGCAGGTGCTTTTTGATTGCTGGAGAACAAAATAGCCGTTTGTCCTTTGAAAGCAGGGAAAAGACCGTCGTAATTTTTTGATGCATCTGCTTCTTTTAAAAGCTTCATGATCAATTTATTTTTTACAACTTTCAATTCAATGCCACTCTCGAAACATTTGCGACGTAACTTATTCGTCAAACCAGCAGTCATTTTAGTTGGGTCTGCAAGGTAAACAAATGGAAATTCATCCAATTTACCTCTCAATTCCTCCAACACTTCCGCTTTTTTCTGTTTAATCATGTTTTTATCGAGAAATTTTTAAGACTACTTAATAGATTTTGTATCAATCTTGATTCCTGGAGACATGGTGCTCGCGACAGTCAAAGATTTCATGTAAGTACCTTTCGCTGATGACGGTTTCATCTTGATAAGTGCTTGGATAAGCTCATTGGCATTATCCATCAACTGCTCAGGAGAAAAGCTCACACGACCTACGCCAGCGTGAACGATACCCGTTTTATCAACACGGAAAGCAATTTTACCTTTCTTGACCTCACTCACTGCGTCAGCAATATTAGCTGTAACAGTACCTGTCTTAGGGTTAGGCATCAAACCACGTGGACCTAATATACGAGCCACTTTACCCAATTGAGCCATAACGTTAGGCGTTGCGATGATAACATCCACGTCCAACCAGCCTTCTTGGAATTTTTTGATGTATTCTTCAAGACCGAAATAATCTGCACCGGCAGCGATTGCTTCAGTTTCTCTGTCAGCTGTACTCATTACCAACACTTTCTTAGTTTTACCCGTACCGTGTGGAAGAGATACTGTACCACGGATAGCTTGGTCAGCTTTACGTGGATCGACACCTAAGCGAACGTGAATGTCCACCGAAGCATCGAATTTAGCAGTGTTGACATCTTTTACCAAAGCCATTGCCTCGGTCATTGTGTGGAGCTTATTGATGTCAATTTTTTTATTGACTTCAGCTCTTTTTTTAGCAACTTTTGCCATTTTTATTAAAATTTAAACCAGAATTAGTTGTCAGTAATTGAATAGTCAGCTTAAAAAAACTCAAAACTCGTTACTCAAAACTCAAAACTGATAGATTAGGTAATAACGCCCCGAAATTTTTTATTAGGTCGGGACTCCCTTTTGATTTATGAATAATGATTATTGATTGAAGATTTACGAAGTCATTTAAATGTATTCTTAAATCATAAATCGTTAATCTATATTCTTAAATCAAATAATTAAGCCCAAGGAGCAGTACCTTCTACAGTAATACCCATGCTGCGCGCTGTACCCGCTACCATTTTCATAGCAGACTCGACAGTGAAGCAGTTAAGGTCAGGCATTTTGTTCTCAGCGATAACGCGTACTTGATCCCAAGTTACTTTACCCACTTTCTTACGGTTTGGTTCAGCCGAGCCACCCAATTTAGCTTTACCGCCTTTGGTGGTGTTCGTTTTAGCTACTTCAGCAAGCTGAGCAGCCGCAGGAACGGTCTTAATTACAAACTCGAAAGATTTGTCTTTGTAAACAGAGATGATAACCGGTAAAATTTTACCCGGTGTATCTTGAGTAGCGGCATTGAATCGCTTACAGAATTCCATAATGTTCACACCCTTTGAACCCAATGCAGGACCAATTGGTGGAGCTGGATTTGCCTGTCCGCCTTTCACTTGAAGCTTGATGTTAAATTCGACTTCTTTTGCCATTGTGAAATATTAGAAATTGTTAGTATTGTCGCATCATTTTTAAATGGAAGCTAAAAATGAAATACGCAATATATGATTGAAACGTAACAGCCTTATTATTTTTAATTGATAATTGAAAGTGGATAATTGAAAACTTTAAGTTTTTAACAATTTTCAATTGTCCATTATTAATTATCAATTAATTTACCCCCTCAGTATAAAAGTGCTTTTTAAGCATATTTTTCGTTAAAAACGCTTGATTTTACTTGAAAAACGGCATTTTTAACGATTTTCACTGGAAGGACGCGCAAAGGTAGGATTTTTAAATGGAATTGCCAATAGTTGTGTTAAAAAAAATATGGTTTTACATCTATTATTAAAACATGTAGATATCTGACACATTTAGTCAAGGCACAAACTATCCTCTCCTCATTTTATTTTAAAAACAATGACTTCTGCGCAATAATTTATTTTATTAAAAATAAATCGCATTTATTATTTCTTTAAAAACCAGACGCTCAAAATCTTCGTAAGTCTCATCGAATAAACTGTACAACTGTAAAGTTATCAATCACTACCGGATAAGGACAACTCTCTTTTAAAA
>JANMYC010000368.1:0-2322 GCA_031381715.1 Saprospiraceae bacterium | reverse complement strand
TTTTTTACAAATTTCATCTACTGCGACTAATAATATAGCCTTGCTTTTTTGATTTTCAATAATCCCATCTCGGATATGTCGAACGGGGCTAATGGTTATAATTATTTCATTTTCAATATTTTGAGCATATAGTTTATTTAAAATATTTTTAAATGATTCAACTATTTCATCTACGGTAAGCATTTTTTTATCAAAATACTGAGGGGGTACTTTGTGACAGTTAGCCACTATTTTTCCCGCTTTTTTTTCAAGATAAACGTGGGCGGTTCCGAGGGTAATGATTAATTTATTCGATTTTTTTAAAAAAGAACGTGCCTTTGTGAGCGATTCGTTCATGTGTAAAAGAGTATCTTCTTTATCAGGTTGTGAAAATTTGCTGTGGTGTTGCCACGAATGCCATAATCCGTTGTGCTCGTGCAAGTCTGTTTCTGAAACGGGATTATCAGATAGCAATATTTCAATATTTTCAAAAATAGAAATCGGATTATAGATAATTCCGAAAGGATTGAGTAAAGTGGTAAACTGTAATTCAGCCAATCGAGCACCAATGTTATCAACAAAACAAGAGCCTATTCCCATTATGGAATCTTGATAATCAATATTAAAAGGTGCTTTTTGCGGCTTTAGGACAGTTCTGAATTCCATAATAGCTGTTATAATGGTGTTAAATATTTTATTTTCGGAGATAAATAAAGAGCTTTTCGGACAAAAAGTGTAATTTTCGCCCCTCAAATAGTGCTACTATTTTTTTATTTTAATAAAACTAAGAATTGAAAACTCTTAAAACCAACTTGTTTTAATAATCGCTAATGGGATTTTGGGATTTAATATTTGGAACAAAAACAGAGCAGACAATTGCTCCTCCCAACGTAAGGTTAGGTCGCTTCACGGATTCATATAAGAGTAAGGCTCAGTATGTGGCATGGGATGCTGCGCTCGAAAAATTCGAAAATAATGATTATTTGGAATCATACAAGGAGTTTTTTAAGTATTTGAGGGATGATCAAGAAGACAATGTGCGATGGCTTGAGGAAAACGGCGGTATTCGATTTGAAATATTGCAAGGTTCGAAACGGGTCTCAGGTTTTGCGGATGCTCGCCAATTGAAAGCGGAAGCAAAAATTGCTCAAGCAAAAGAGTTGAGTGTGGCATTTATGAGGCGATTAGTAGAATCTAATTATAGTCTTGATTATAGCCGTTTTGCCCTTGATGATGACAATAATTTGATTGTCAAATTCGATACCTTTACATTGGACGGTTCTCCTTATAAGTTGTATTATGCACTTAAAGAGATTGCAATCAATGCCGATAAGCAGGATGATTTGCTTTTGGATGAGTTCACAGATATGCTTATTCCAGTAGAAATGGGGTCAAAAACTGAGCTATCGCCATCGGAAAAAGAGGTTAAATATAATTTCATAAAATCGCAAATAGAAAGCGTTTTAGAGGAATTGGATAAAGCGACATTTAGTGCGGAGAAATATCCAGGGGGGATTTCATATTTACTTCTTTCGGTGGTTTACAAAGTGGACTATCTTACAAAGCCTGAGGGTTTTATAATGGAGACTATTGAGCGCATTCACCGTTCTTATTTTGATAATAATGACAGTAAAACGATGACTCAAAAAAATGCAGTTATCCGAAAAGAATTAGAAAAAATATTAAAACGCTCCAAAGAACTGATTTTCAATGAATTATATGCTACTTCGTCCACATTTGGTATCATTGCACCCAAAGGACATGACACGCTTGTAGGATTAATAGATGGCGAATTACCGAATATGGATTGGTACGAAGAGAATAAATACATTAAAGTAGCGCTTTCGGTTCCGGGTTATATTGTGGGTAATTCACTTTTTAATTATGCCTTGCCCCAGCCTGCGAGAGAATTATTAGAGCTTTATTACCGCATCACAGAAGCTACTTTTTTTACCCAATTGGGTTTCAGCCCGGAGTATTTTGATGTAAATAAAGAAGTTTTTAATACCAAAGAAATTAAAAATGCCGTTCGGAAAGTGGTTTTAGACAACAAGGAAAAATTTCCGATGCTTTCCCCTGATTTCGGAATTTTGGATTATAAAAATCCGTGCCGTTTCGCCAGAACTTATCTGTTATTGATAAAATCAATGGATTTTACGCCAAAAAGCTGAAAATAATACTGTTTTCAGCGGAGTTAAGTAGTTGGGCTAAAATAAACGCCGCTATCTTTTTAAGTCGGGCTGTAAAATTTAAAAAATAATACGCTATGCTCCGCAATTTTTAAATTTTAAAGCCCGACGATAGCAGGGTTTATTTGTTTAAGCCTATTTACTTAAAATCTGT
>JANMYC010000336.1:0-3706 GCA_031381715.1 Saprospiraceae bacterium | reverse complement strand
ACTGATTTTTAACCATACTCAAATCAGTGTAAAATCAGCCAATATCAGTGGCTAAACGGAGCGATAGCGACTACACAGCTAAGCGATTATGTTTAAATAGAATCATTAAAAAGTTACAACGTTGAAATGTTAAAATTAAGTTTAACAAACGCCTTGTTTTTAATAAGAATTGAAATTTTTTTAAAAAACCTTAAATTTCACCCAGCAATTTTTCAATTTCAAATACACCAATTTGTTTCGGATAGTTGCAATAAGCCTCATTATCTTCATTCATGTAGAACCTTTTTGCGATGCAGCTTTTAGCATTTATTAAAAATGCCGATGCTTCTTCTTTTTGCCCTAACTCTTTCAATATCAAGGCTTTATAATACAATGCGCTCGGAAACTGAGGGTATTTTTTGAGGCAAATATTAATATTTTCAAGCGCTAATTTCCAATTTTTTAATTCAAAATGGGCAACTGACAGATAAAAGAAATCGGCATAATGCGTCCAATCCACGCCTTTATTTTTTAATTGCCAATTCACGGATTTTTGAATGTGCAAAAGGGCTAAATCAGGCTTTTTTAACTCAAAATAACACAGGCTTTTATAAAAATCAAAAGTATGATCCATGACAAAATGAACCTCCGAAGGTTGTATTTTTTCGGCAGCTTCGTAGTCTTTTATTGCCGTTTCGTAGTCTTTCATGAATATTTCTCTACAAAATCCTCTGTACGACAACCAGTGCACCGGATTCAATGCCACCGCTTTATCAATGTTTTTTATCCACGAACCGAAATCGCCATTTTTTAAAAAAGGCATCGCTTTTTGTTGCCAAAGCTCATCGTTGGTCGGGTCAATTTTGAGCGCACTATCTACCCGCGTCTGCCATTCAGCGGATGTATAACTCAAGGGTTTGGCACTAAAATACGCCATTGCACTGTCGCGAAGGCTTATTTTTTGACCAAATACTGAGGGGGTAGCCAGCATCCACACAAGGCTAAGGAGTAATGTTTTGTATTTCACCGTTTTGAATTTTAAATGAAAAATAGTAATAGTAGTTATATAATCCACCTTCATGTTCGCCTGATTTCCAACCGCCTAATTCTTTCACAAACGTTTTTAATTGGTTGGTAATGGTCGAATCAAAAGAGCGCGTTTGGTAGTTTTCATCAATTTCATAGGTTTTAAAACAGCAGGTTTCACCTTTACATGTCACTATAAAACGGACAGTTAAATAGCCACTCTGGGCGTTATTCAAAGGTTTTTTATAAAAACTCTGCACTTTTGCCAATAATTGGGTCGAACTCAAAGGGTGCTTTTTACGCAAACTATAATATTGAGCCAATCCTGCATCGCGACAATAGTTCACAGCATCGGCTGAATCAACGGGGTATTCACCCGCGCCATAGCCTTCAATATGTCCTTGAGCTTGAGCGTAGAAACAGCCAATAATCAAGGAGAAAATGATTAAAAAGCATCGTTTTTTAAATAAAATATGTTTAAAATTCATTTTTAAAATTAAAGTTTTGACTGAAAATTGAGCTTTTTTAGTACCTACATTTTAACAGCGGCATTGCTTTCAAATTTCACCCTCGATAGAAGAATCAAACCGATAAAAAACAGAAAACCGAGCATCAAAACACTGTATCGAATCCCGATGTATTGATCAACCATGCCGAAAGTGAACGTGCCAATGACAACCGCCATTTTATCCGTCAAATCATAAAAACTGAAAAAAACGGTGGTATCTTTTGTGCCTTCGGGAATGAGTTTGGAGTACGTTGAGCGGCTCATGCTTTGTGTACCGCCCATGACTAAGCCTAAAAATATACCCAGTATATAAAAAGGCATTTTATCTTTTATAAAAAAAGCTAAAAATGTGATGATTACCCACACCACAAGCATCAACGAAATAGTCCATTTATTGCCTTTTTTTTCGGACACTTTTGCAAAAATTACCGCACCAATAGCGGCAACGACTTGCAAAAGAATGACTAAAACTATCAATTCGGCAGTTTTAAAATCCAATTCCTTTTTCGCAAAAACGGCGGCGAGAAATATCATGGTCTGTACGCCCGCATCGTAAAATAAAAACGCCAGTAAAAAACCTTTAATATCATTGTGTTGCTTAACAGTATTCCACACCTTTTTTAACTCGCCAAAACCACTCGTAACGGCTTTCATACTGAGGGGGGTCTTGCTATCGTTGGGCAATCCAAAAAATGGGATGAGTGAAAAACCCAACCACCATACGCCCACCATCAAAAACGCGATGCGCGTAGCAATCCCTTCATCGGGGAAACCGATTTTATCCCAATACAAAATACAGACTAAATTGGCCACCAATAAAAACGTGCTGCCGATATATCCCAGCGTAAAACCCCGTGCGGATAAAGCATCAAATTTATCGGGTGTCGCTATCAAAGGCATAAAAGAGTTGTTAAAAACGACCCCACCCGCGTAGCCAATCATGGACACAATATACGCCCAAAAGCCGATTTGCCAATTGTCGGGATTATCCATAAAAAACATGGAAATACAGGATAATGCGCCTAAAACGGTAAAAAACTGCATAAAACCCTTGCGTTTTCCACCATAATCAGCGATGCCAGATAATATTGGCTGAGTAAGCGCGATGACTAAATATGAAATAGTCAATGCATAAGCGAGCATAGAACTACTCGGAATTTCCCAACCTAAGAATTGGATAGTAGGTGGTGCTATGGCTTCAAAAAAAGGTGGAAAAACAGCTACCCCTATCACCAACGAATGGGCGGAATTGGCACAATCGAAGTACGACCATGCCCGCATGACTTTAGGATTATTGAGGGCTTGAGAAGCGGATATTTCGTTTTGCATAAAATTTTAACAGTTATTTGAATGGAAAACCAAAGTTAAATTTTGTTTTCGCAAGTTTATGAATAGTTTTATGAAGATTTTCTAAAATGTAAATTTAACTAATGAAAAGGGATATTTTTAATTTAAATGGAAAAGTCGCTCTCGTTACGGGCGCGAGCAAGGGCATAGGCGAATCGATTGCTCAATTTTACGCTGCCTACGGCGCAAAAGTTGTCATCAACAGCCGCAAGCAAGATGCTGTGGATGAGGTTGCCGCAGCTATTCGTACTGAGGGGGGTGAAGCCATTGGCGTAGCGGGGCAAGTGGGCAGCATTGAAGATTGCCAAAAAATATTCGATGCAGCAATGGCTGCTTACGGCAGAATAGATATATTAGTCAATAATGCGGCGACCAATCCCGTGTTTGGTCCCGTTGAAAATACCGAAGAGCGGGCTTTTAATAAAATAATGGATGTGAACGTGAAAGCGCCTTTTGAATTGGCTAAAATGTGCCTACCCATTATGCAAGCTAATGGCGGTGGGTCTATTATCAACATTTCGAGCATTGGCGGTGTCAGTCCAGAGCAAATGTTGGGTATTTACAGCGTGAGTAAAGCGGCGCTGATTTCGTTGACAAAAGTGATGGCTGCCGAGTGGGGTAAGTACAATATCCGCGCAAATGTGATTTGTCCAGGCTTAATTCAAACTAAATTCAGTGAAGCCCTTTGGAGTAATGAGCACATTCTCAAACACATGATGAAAGAACTACCCCTCAGTAGAGTCGGAAAACCAGAGGAAATTGCGGGTTTAGCCTTGTTTTTGGCGTCGGAAGCGTCGGGGTATTGCACAGGCTCGGTGTTTACGGCTGATGGCGGGTATTTGATTT